>JALZDC010000344.1 GCA_030862755.1 Actinomycetota bacterium | reverse complement strand
GTCTTCGACGAGGACGACGCGCTCCACCTGATCCCGGACTATCGGAAAGACGTGGTCGCCGACCCGAGCGGAGCCGAGGGAGTCGGCAGCGACCCCGCCGACAGGCGCCACGACGGGGTGTGCGGCGGCCAGGGCGGCCGTCATCGTCGCGCATGCGACGGGCTCGACACCCACCACCCGCACGCGCCCCATGAACCACGTGGCGATCCCGGCGATCAGCCCGCCGCCGCCGATCGCCACCAGCACGGTGTCCAGGTCGGGAACCTGTTCGTCGAGCTCGATCCCGATCGTCCCCTGCCCGGCGATCACCTCGGGCTGGTCGAACGGATGCATCAGCAGCGCGCCGGTCTTCTCCTGGCGAGCTCCGAGCGCTGCCTGGGCCTCGGCGTAGTAGCCGTCGACGACGGTCACCTCCGCCCCCTGGGCGCGGACCTTCGCGACCTTCGCTTCCGGCGATCTCGACGGGACGAAGATCTCCGCGGGAAGGCCTGTCGAGCCCGCGGCGTAGGCGACCGCGAGGCCGAAGTTCCCGCCCGACGCCGCGATCACGCCCGACGGGGGAACATCGCTCGAAAGCAGCTTGTTGAAGGCGCCGCGTGGCTTGAACGAACCGGTGTGCTGAAGGAGCTCGAGCTTCGCGACGACCGATGCGCCGCGGCTCTCGCCCAGCTCCAGCGCAGGAGTACGATGGACCCGGCCAGCGATCCGCTCGGCCGCGTCACGAACGTCCTCGGGCCCGACGGTCACGGCCCGCATCCAACCACAGGCAACGCGACAATAGACTGACCGGCCTGTGGGCCGGTCCGAGGAACTCTTCGAGCGTGCGAGGCGAACGATCCCCGGCGGCGTGAACTCACCCGTGCGGGCGTTCGGTGCAGTCGGCGGCGTTCCCCGATTCGCGGTCAGGGGCGAGGGCGCGTATCTCGAGGATGCCGACGGCAGACGCTACGTCGACCTCTGTCAATCGTGGGGCGCGCTCCTGTTCGGCCACGGGCGCAGGGAGATCGTCGACGCCGCCGGGGAAGCCGCATCGCGGGGAACGTCCTTCGGCGTGCCGACCGAAGCCGAGGTCGAGCTCGCTGAGCGGATCGTCTCGATGGTGCCCTCGGTCGAACAGGTACGTCTCGTGTCCTCGGGCACCGAGGCCGCGATGTCGGCGATCCGGCTGGCCCGCGGCGCGACCGGCAAGGACACCCTGATCAAGCTGGAGGGCTGTTACCACGGGCACTCCGATCCCCTGCTCGGGGGCGGCGCCGGCAGCGGACTCGCGACCTTCTCGATCCCGAGCACGCCCGGCGTCACCACCGGCGCCGCGCGAGATACCGTGATCGCCCCCTTCAACGATCTCGACGAAGTCGGGTCGCTCTTCGACGCGAGCGAGGGAACCGTCGCCGCGCTCATCGTGGAACCGGTCCCTGCGAACATGGGCGTCGTGCCGCCCGACGACGGGTACCTCGAGGGGCTCCGTCTCCTGTGCGACCAGCACAGCGCGCTCCTGATCCTCGACGAGGTGATCACCGGGTTCCGGATCGCCCGGGGCGGCGCCCAGGAACGCTACGGCGTCGTGCCCGACCTCACGGTCCTCGGCAAGGTGATGGGCGGCGGGTTCCCGTGCGCCGCGCTCGGCGGCCGGGGCGACTTGATGGAGCAGCTCGCGCCGGTCGGCCCCGTCTATCAGGCCGGGACGCTCAGCGGGAATCCGGTCGCCGTGGCGGCGGGCCGCGCCACCCTCGACCTCATCGACCTCGAGGATCCCTACCCGACGCTGGAAGCGACGGCGGAGAGCCTCCAGGCAGGCCTCGCACTCGCCTTCGACGCGAACGGGATCGAAGCCACGATCAACCGGGCCGGCTCGCTCCTCAGCGTGTTCTTCCGCGCGGGTCCCGTGAGGAACTTCGATGACGCGAAGACGGCCGACCACGAACGGTTCGCGCGCTTCTTCCACCACATGCTGGACGAAGGCGTCTACCTGCCACCGTCGGGATACGAGCTGTGGACGTTGTGCTCGCCCTTCCGCGACGCCGAGACCCGAACGGTGCTCGGGGCGGCCAGCCGGTTCACCGGCTGACCGCCCCGAAGCTCACACCAACGTCAGGATCGTCTCCCGCGCCGCCACCGGCTCGTCGTCGTCCGGAACGGGTTCGGTGGCGATGCAGAAGGTCCCAATGATGTGCTCGCCCGCGTCGTGGGTGGGCGCGACCCGGCACCACATGCGCCCCTCGACCCCGCGAAGACTGAACGTGACCGTCTCCCCGGTGAGCGCCGCTGCGTGGGCTTCGAGGATCGGGAGGCTCTCCCCCTCCATCCCGAACGCGTCGAGCAACTCCCGGCCGTCGAGGAACCGGGGATGGATCCCCAGGTGCTGGGACGCGAGCCACGAGACCCCTCGGAGCCGCAGCGATCCGTCCGTGGTCCACATGACGGCCGGAAGATGCTCTTCGGACTCGGAGGGCCTGGGCTCACGGCGAGGTGGAGTCCAGTCCACCGTGTCGGTGATCCCGATCAGCTCCCACTGTCGCATCTCCACTCCTCCTTGGGTCCGCTGCCCCTGCTCTACCCGATATCGGGTATGTGCGGAGGCTGGCAGTATCGGCAAAGGGGACTATTTCGGCCTTCCCCGAAGGAACTAGGCCTCCGGGGGAACGGCGGGGCCTCAGCTGAAACGGAACGACCTGCGGGTGGCACTATGGGCATGTCCGATACTTCGAAAGAACCAAGGAAGGAACAGCCATGCCATCCGAGACCGCGACCTTCGGCGCCGGTTGCTTCTGGGGCGTCGAGCACCTCTTCCGCAAGGTCCCCGGCGTGATCGACGCCGTCTCCGGCTACAGCGGCGGCATCGTCGAGAACCCGTCGTACCGGCAGGTGTGTAGCGACACGACAGGTCACGCGGAGGTCGTCGAAGTGACCTTCGACCCCGACCTCGTCTCCTTCGAGCAGCTCCTCGAGGTCTTCTGGGCGATGCACGACCCGACGCAGGTGAACCGACAAGGCCCCGACCACGGCTCGCAGTACCGGAGCATCGTCCTTACGCACTCGAACGACCAGCAGGCGGCCGCGGCGGCGTCACGAGATCGCGCGCAAGCGCGCTATTCGAGGTCGATCGCGACGGAGATCCGGCCGCACGTGGCGTTCTACCCGGCCGAGGACTACCACCAGCGCTACTACCTGAACAACGGACACGAGCCGTACTGCCACGCCATCCCGCCGGGACTGCTGGAGGATCTCGGGCTGGTCCACGCGTAGCGGCTCAGCCGTCGCGGAACCCCACGATCGCATGCGAGCCGTCGCAGAACGGCTTGTTCTGGGAGTACCCGCAGCGGCAGAGCGCCTGCCGGTTGCGGACCTCGTACGGCTCGCCGTCCGCCCCGACGACCATCACCCCACCGCGGACGAATAGGGGTCCGTTCCGGAACACGGCGATCTCGGGTTCGTACTCGGGCTCGTGCTCCGGCGCGCCGACCGACTCGCTCCACGCGAGCCGTCCGGAAGGACACAGCTCGACCATCCGCTTCATTCGATCGCGAACGGCCGGATCCGTGCTCCCGAGCATCTGCCAGACGCCCGTGAAGCGGTCCTTGCAGTAGCCGGCCTTCGAGCAGATCGAGAGGTCGTCGGTGATGACGGCTCCTTCGCCCTGGAAGATGTCCGCTCTCGCGGCGCGTGGTCCGTGGTCCGCTCGTTCCGTGACGTCGATGCGCGGCTCTTCCTCGTGGCTGTCGTCGCAGAAGGGCTTGGTCGCGCTCTTGCCGCACCGGCAGAGTCGGTAGGCCTCGCCGGCTTCGAGCCGCTCGAAGGGCGCGTAGTCGACCGGTTCGCCGAACGCTGTCTTGACCGTCCGAGTGCGCGCGATCGGTAGCGGACCGGTCACCTGGTACGGCCCGTCCGCCTCCACGCGGATCTGCGGCTCCGACATGGCCGGCATCCTCCCACGTCGTACCATCGCATGAATCCCACCGGACGACCCGGGGAGGGTGGGGTGGCGGCAAGCACGATCGACGAGTACGCGAAGGGCCTGGACGACTGGCGAGGCCAGGTCGTCGAAGCGCTCGATGCGCTGATCCGGAGAGCGGCGCCGAAAGCCTCGGGCTCGATCAAGTGGGCACAGCCCGTCTACGAGCAGGACGGACCGTTCGCCTACATCAGGGCGTTCGAGCGAACCGTCAACTTCGGCTTCTGGCGAGGCATCGACCTGTCCGATCCGAAAGGTCTCCTCGAGGGCTCCGGCGACCGCATGCGGCACATGAAGATCGAGTCGGCCGAAGACGTCGACAAGGCTCAGTTCACCGCCTGGGTGCAGGAAGCCGTGAGGCTCAACGCGGAACAGGGCGACCCGACGAGGGCTCGGTAGTCCGGTACTCGATTGCGTCGCCGGGGACGGCTATCCTTCGAACGCGTGTTCGGGGAGCTGAATCCAGAGCAGCAGGCCGCCGTCGGTCACGGCGAGGGCCCTCTGCTGATCGTCGCCGGAGCCGGCAGCGGCAAGACGATGACGCTGGCAGCGCGAGTGGCCTCCCTGATCGAACGCGGGACGAGGCCGGAGCGCATCCTTCTGCTCACCTTCAGCCGACGGGCCGCTCGCGAGATGATCTCGCG
>JALZDC010000044.1 GCA_030862755.1 Actinomycetota bacterium | reverse complement strand
GGCGGAAGCCCCCGCCGGTGAGGCGATCGGGAAATTCCTCCGGGCACTGCGGAACGAGTTCGGGTGGGTCGTGGTGGACGCCTCCGTCGATTATTCGGACTCCGCGCTCGTGTGCTTCGATCTCTCCGATGCGATCTGCCTGGTCACGGGCCTCGATGTCGTAGGCGTGAAGCACCTTTCCAAGTCCCTCGACACGCTGCTCACGATCGGCCTGCCCCGGGAACGGTTCCGCGTCGTGCTGAACCGAGCGGACTCGAAGGTCGGACTGGACGCATCCGATGTGGAGCGCGTCATGAAGATCAACGTCGACGCGATGATCCCGTCGAGTCGGCTCGTCCCCACGTCCCTCAACAAGGGCCGCCCGGTCGTGCTCGACGAGCCCAATTCCGAGGTGGCGCAGGCCGTGCGGCAGTTGGCCGTCCGGTTCGCCGGGCAAGCCGAGATGGTCGCCGCAGGCGAGGCGAGGATCGACACGTCAAACAAGAAGAAGCGCAAGCTGTTCGCTCGAAGCTGAGCCCGAGACAGGAGAAGGTAGAGGAGGCACCCGATGTCCCTGGCAGACAGGCTGCAGAAGGCCCAACAGAAAGACAGGATCGCGGAGGTTCGGATCCGGGTGCAGGAGCGCCTGGTCGAGAGCCTCGGGCCACGCCTGTACGACGCGACCCTCTCCGACAACGAGCTCGAAGGCATGGTGCATCAGCGCCTGCGTGAGCTTCTCGACGAGGAAGAAGGACCGCTCGCCGCGCAGGAGAAGCTCCTGATCGTGCGTCAGATCGGCGACAGCGTCCTCGGTCTGGGGCCGCTGGAGCCGTACATCCGTGACCCAGAGGTCACGGAGGTCATGGTGAACAACTGGGACACGATCTACGTCGAGCGCTCGGGCAAGCTCTACTGGACGGGCACGAAGTTCCATGACGAGGGCCAGCTCCGTCGCACGATCGACAAGATCGTCGCCAAGGTCGGCCGGCGGGTGGACGAGGCGAGCCCGATGGTGGACGCCCGGCTGCCGGATGGTTCGCGTGTGAACGCGATCATCCCGCCGCTCGCGCTCGACGGTCCCACGCTGACGATCCGGAAGTTCGCCGCCGACCCCTACCAGGCGGACGACCTCGTGGAGTTCGGCACGATGAGCTCATCGACGTCGAAGTTCCTCGAAGCGTGCGTTCGCGGGCGTATCAACGTCATGGTCGCGGGCGGAACCGGCGCCGGGAAGACGACGACGCTGAACGTTCTGTCGTCCTTCATCCCCGACGACGAGCGGATCATCACGATCGAAGACGCCGCGGAGCTGAAGCTCCAGCAGCCGCACGTCGTCCGGCTCGAGTCTCGACCTCCGAACATCGAGGGGAAGGGCCAGGTCTCGATCCGCGACCTCGTCAGGAACTCCCTCCGCATGCGGCCCGACAGGATCGTGGTCGGTGAGGTTCGTGGGGCCGAGGCCTTGGACATGCTCCAGGCCATGAATACCGGCCACGACGGTTCGATCTCCACGATCCACTGCAACTCACCTCGCGATGCGCTCTCCCGTCTCGAGACGATCACGATGATGGCCGGGATGGATCTCGGATCCCGCGCGATCCGCGAGCAGATCGCTTCGGCGATCCAGCTGATCGTGTACCAACAGCGGCTGAAGGACGGGACACGTCGCTTCACGCATGTGACCGAGGTGGCCGGGATGGAGGGCGAGGTCATCACCCTTCAGGACATCTTCCTCTTCGATTTCTCGGCCGGTCTGGACGAGGAGGGCCGCTTCCGCGGCCGCCTCAAGTCCACGGGGCTGAGACCGAAGTTCCTCGACAAGCTCGCGGAGCGCGGCGTGAACATCGAAGCCGAGCTCTTCGCGATGGAAGCGAAGGGTCGGTAGATGCTGGCCGCCAACACCTTCTTCTCGAGCGAGGCGATGCTCGCGGTCGTCATCGCGCTCGTGGGGCTGGCGGCCTTCGCCATGGGGTGGCTCCTGCTCGGGACCGCCGCGCGCGTGAAGGCGGACCGCGATATGGCGGCGCGGATGGCAGCGATCGGACGGCCGGTGCCTCAGCACACGGCATCGCCGGTCGGCAGGCCCGGCAGCGGCTGGATCCCCGAGAGCGTGTCGGCTTTCGGCGAGCGCTTCGCCACGGCCCAGGGCTTCAGCGAGAGGCTAGACGCTCAGCTCGAGGCGGCCGGCGTGAGCCTGCGGTCGGGCGAGTTCGTGGTCGGCACGATCGGGGCCGGATTGCTCGGCGCCGTGCTGGGTGCGGCGGTGCTCCAGAACGCTCTCCTCGCGGGTGTGGTCGGCCTCGTGGGCCTCGTGCTCCCGACGATAGTCCTGCGCATGTCGCTCAACCGCAGGGCGGACAGGATGCGGGAGCAGCTCCCGGACGTGCTGACGATCATGGCGTCCTCGCTCCGCGCGGGCCATTCGTTCCTGCAGGCGCTCGACACCGTCGCTCGAGAGATCCCGGCGCCGGCGAACGTCGAGTTCCAGCGGCTCGTCTCCGAGATCCAGCTGGGTCGACCGGCCGACGACGCGCTCGAAGCGCTGGCCGACCGTGTGGGGAGTCCCGACTTCCGGTGGGCCGTGCTCGCCGTGAACATCCAGCGCGAGGTCGGCGGCAACCTGGCCGAGATCCTCGACAACGTCTCGGACACGCTGCGCGAGCGTGAGATCATGCGTCGCCAGATCAAGGTGTTGACGGCCGAGGGACGGCTGTCCGCCTGGGTATTGGCGATCCTGCCCTTCGCGATCGCGGTCTACATGTTCGCCGTGAACCCCGAGTACATCTCCTTGCTGTTCTCCACGCAGGTCGGCCTGTTCATGTCGGGTGTGGCTGGGGTCCTGATGGTGCTCGGGATCCTCTGGATGAGGAAGATCGTGGATATCGATGTCTGAGATCTGGTTGGTGCTCGCCACCGCATGTGTGTTCGGCGCGGTCGTCCTGATCGGCGTCTTCTTCGACCTGAATCAGTCGGAGCGCCGCCGTGCCGTCCGGCTGCTCGAGTCCCAGGTCGCCGGCACCACCAGCGAGAACGTGAACCTGCGGGAGCAGCACCTCTCCGAGAGCTTCACGCGACGGATCTTCGTGCCGGTGATCGCCGGCGCCTCCAAGGTCGCGCGCCGCGTCACGCCGATCGATGCCCGGGACCGCGTCGCCCGCAAGCTCCTGATCGCCGGGAGTCCGACCGGATGGGACGCCGAGCGGCTGCTCGCGTTCAAGATCATCGGGCTCTCGGGCGGCATCGTGCTGGGCCTGTTCGCGACGACGCTCATCGGCGACATCACGCCGTTCGTCCGGATCGTGATGGTCGGGTTGCTGGCGTTCGTGGGATTCATGGTCCCCGACTCGATGCTGAGCCGCCGTGTGGGCGAGCGACAGAAAGAGATCCTCAGAACTCTCTCCGACACGCTCGACCTGCTGACTATCAGCGTGGAGGCGGGACTCTCGCTGAACGCCGCGATCGCCCAGGTGGTTCAGAACGTGCCCGGCGTCCTGTCGTCCGAGTTCGCGCGCATGCTTCAGGAGATCCAGCTGGGGGTACCCAGGGCCGACGCGTTCCGGAACCTCGCCGAGCGAACCGATGTCGATGAGCTCAATGCGTTCGCCTTGGCGATGATCCAGGCTGACGTCTTCGGGGTCTCGATCGCCAGCGTGCTCCGCACCCAGGCGCGACAGCTGCGGATCAAGCGCCGGCAGCGCGCCGAGGCGAAAGCGCAACAGACCCCGGTCAAGATCGTGTTCCCGTTGATCCTGTGCATCCTGCCGGCGCTGTTCGTGGTCATCGTTGGCCCCGGGGCGATCCGGATCTGGGAATCCTTCATCATCGCCTGACCGGCGGCTCGTCGATGGCTCACTGATACCCTCCCGCCCCATGAAGGTCGCCTATCAGGGTGAGCCCGGGGCCTATAGCGAGCGCGCCGTCCGCTCTCTCTTCACCGACGCCGAGCCCCTCCCCTGCGACACGGTCCGTCACGCCCTCTCGCGCGTGACCAGCGGCGAGGCCGTCTTCGGTGTCGTGCCTCTGGAGAATTCGCAGGCGGGATCCGTGAACGAGACCTACGAGCTCCTGTCCCACACGAGCCTGCTCCGCATCGTCGGAGAGTCGATCGTGCGCGTCGACCACGCCTTGCTCGGGGTGCCCGGCGCGCGTCTGGAAGATGTGCGCCGGGCCCGCTCCCACTGGCAGGCCCTGGCGCAGTGCGAAGAGTTCCTCTCGGCGATGCGGATCG
>JALZDC010000308.1 GCA_030862755.1 Actinomycetota bacterium | reverse complement strand
CGGCGGGAGTCTAGCGGGCGGGTCCGACGCCCGCCGCTCGCGCATCGAGCAGCGTCGCGACCCGGTCGAGGACGGCCCGGGCCAGCTCCCGCTTGGTCCACCGGCGGAGCTGCACATCCCCGGTGGCGCCCAGCAGCATCGCCTCGTTGGTGTCGGCGCCGAAGCCGGTGCCCTCGTGGCCCACGAGGTTGACGACCACGAGGTCGAGGCCTTTCGCGTCGAGCTTCCTGCGGCCGGCCTGCTCGAGATCCTCGGTCTCGGCGGCGAACCCGACGAGCACCTGGTGCGCTCGCCGCTCCCCCAGCTCTCCCAGGATGTCGGGCGTCGGCTCGAGGATCAGTTCGGGGACGCCCGCGTCCTTCTTGAGCTTCTGGTCCGCGAACGCCTTCGGACGGAAGTCGGCCACGGCGGCAGCCATCACGACCGCTTCCGCGTCATCGAACCTGTCGAGCACGGCGTCGCGCATCTCCTCGGCCGTCTGGACGGACACGACCTCGACGCCCGGCGGCGCCGACGCCCCCGGCCCGAGCACGGCGGTGACGGCCGCGCCGCGGCCGAGTGCCTCGACCGCCAGCGCGGCTCCCATCTTCCCGGTCGACCGGTTCCCGACGAAACGAACCGGGTCGATCGGCTCGTGGGTCGGGCCAGATGTGAGCAGCAGCCTACGGCCGGCGAGGTCCTGCGGCACGAGCGCTCCCCGCACCGCAGCCACGATGTCTCCCGGCTCGGCGAGCCTGCCGATCCCCTCGTCCCCGTGTGCGAGCGGACCGATGGCCGGGCCGATGGAGATGACGCCTCGATCCCGCAGGATCCCGATGTTGGTTTGCGTCGCCGGGTGCTCCCACATCCCCGTGTGCATCGCGGGCGCGATCAGCAGCGGGCACGTGGCCTCGAGCAGGGTCGCGCAGAGAAGGTCGTCGGCGTGACCGTGGGCGAGCTTGGCCAAGACGTTCGCCGTGGCCGGCGCCACCACCGCGACGTCCGCCTCGCGTGCGAGCCGAACGTGCAAGACCTCGCCCGGTCGGTCCCACAGCGACGTGTGGGCGGGCTTCCCCGTGAGCGCGGCGAACGTGTCCGGCCCGATGAACCGGGTGGCGGCCTCCGTGAGGACGACGGAGACGTCGGCGCCCGCGGCCGTCAGCAAGCGGGCGACGAGCGCCGCCTTGTAGGCGGCGATCCCGCCGGAGACTCCGAGCAACACCCGTCTTCCGGCGAGCGGGTCGCTACTCGGCCTCGGGCTCCTCAGGTCGCTCGTAGTCGATCTTCCCTTCGGCGATCTCCTCGAGGGCGACCGAGAGCGGCTTGTTCGAGAAGCCCGTTTCCACCAGGGGTGGCACGAACTCGCCCCGGCCCTCGCCGAGCTGGTTGTAGTACGAGTTGATCTCACGGGCACGCTTGGCCGAGAGGATCACGAGTGAGTACTTCGAGTCGACAGCGGCGAGCAGGTCGTCGATCTTGGGTTCGATCACGGGCAGGGCCTTCCTTCAGCGCTTCATGGGGACTGGGAGCGGGATGCCTCGATGATAGCAGCGACCTGCGCTGATGCTCGTGCGAGGTCGTCGTTCACGACCACGTTGTCGAACCAGTCGCGTTGCTCCATCTCCCAGGCGGCCGTCTCGAGCCGGAGACGGATCCGTTCCTCCGTCTCGGTGCCGCGGCCACGGAGGCGGCGCTCCAATTCTTCCATGGACGGAGGCTCGAGGAACACGAGGACCGATCCGGGGACCCGCTCACGGATCTGCGAGGCGCCGACCACGTCGATCTCCAGGACCACATCCCGACCCGCGGCCAGCCGGTCGTCCACGAAGCCGCGGGGCGTGCCCGATCGGTGCCCGACGATATCGGCCCATTCCAGGAGCTCGCCGGCCCTGATCATCCTGTCGAACGCGTCGTCGTCGAGGAAGAAGTAGTCGACCCCGTCGACCTCTCCCGGCCGGGGTGCGCGCGTCGTGACCGAGACCGAGAGCGAGAGCCCCTCCGGGTCGCGGGCGACCAGCTCTCGGACGATGCTGCCCTTCCCCACCCCCGAGGGGCCGGCGAGGACGAAGAGCTTCCCCGTGCGGATGGCCGGCTTACTTCTTGAATCGGTCGAGGAGCTGCGCGCGCTGTTTCGCGCCCAATCCCCGAACGCGACGGCTGGCCGAGATGTCGAGCTCTTCCATCAGCTTCTGGGCCCGGACCTTGCC
>JALZDC010000297.1 GCA_030862755.1 Actinomycetota bacterium | reverse complement strand
CGCCAGACCTGCTTACGGCCGGGGGCGCTCGCTTTCGCGGGGGAGAGCTTAAGCACGGGGCGCCCATCGAAATCGACGAGCTTGTAGACGACGTCCACGTACGGCGCGTCGGCCGAGACCCCGAGCTGGGTCCCGATCCCGAACGCGTCGACGGGAGCCCCGGCTCGCACGAGCTCCGCTACCTCGTGCTCGTCGAGCCCGCCGCTCGCGAAGATCTTCGCTCGTCCGAGTCCCGCATGGTCGAGGATCCGCCTGGCCTCGCGGGATAGCCGGTCGAGGTCGCCCGAGTCGAGCCTCACGCCGACCTCATCCGGAGGATCAACCGCCCGGATCACCTCGATCGCGTTCTGCACCCCGCTGAGCGTGTCGTAGGTATCGACCAGGAACGTGGTCCGGTGGGGATGATCCTCCGCGAAGGCCTGGAACGCGTCTCGCTCCTCGTCGAACGCGGTGATGAAGGAGTGCGCCATGGTGCCGGTGACCTGGAGGCCGAACTCGCGCGCGGCCTCGACGTTCGATGTCGCTTGGAAGCCTACGATCGCGCTCCCTCGGGCCGCGGCCCTGGCCGCCTCGACGCCGTGCGCTCGCCGGAACGCGAAGTCCACCAGTCCGCGACCCTCCGCCGCGATCACGTACCGAGCGGCCTTCGACGCGAGCGTGGTGTGGAGAGTTACCTGGTTGAGCAACACCGTCTCCACCAGCTGCGCCTCGGCGATCGGGGCCGTGACCTCCATGACCGGCTCCTTCGCATGGACGATCCGGCCCTCCGGCACCGCCCACACGTCGCCCCGGAAGCGAACCTCTCGCAGATCGTCGATCGCCCGTTGATCGAACCCGATCCTGCGGAGGTACGCGAGGTCTTCCTCCTCGAAAGCGAACGATCCGAGGAACCGCAGGCAATCGTCCAGTCCGGTCGCGACCATGAAGCCCCGCTGCTTCGGCATGTCGCGCACGTAGAGGCTGAACGTCGCGGGACCGTTCATCCCCCGGCGGAGGTAGCTCGCCGCCATGTTGAGCTCGTAGAGGTCGGTGCTCAGCCCACCGGGCATGCGACGTAGGCTACAGGCGATGTCGCCCCGCTCCAGACGCCGGTTCGAGTCGCTGGTGGCCGACGCGTTGGACGAGCTCCCCGGCTGGGTGCAGGAGGCGATGGACAACGTGGCAGTCGTGGTCGAAGATCGCCCGCCCGCGGGCGAGCCCGATCTCCTCGGCCTCTACGAAGGCATCGCCCAAACGGAGCGGGAGTCCTACGCAGGGGTTCTCCCGGATCGGATCACGCTCTTCCGAGCCACGATCGAGAACGAGGCCGGCGACGACGACGAGGAGCTCCGCGCGGTCATCGCCGAGACGGTGGTGCACGAGGTTGCTCACCATTTCGGGATCTCTGATGAACGTCTCGAGGCACTGGGGTGGGACTGACCTCGGACGACACTCGGGACGACGAGCATTTCTTGCGGCTCGCGTTGGATGAAGCCAAACGCTGTCTCGATCACGACGACGTCCCGATCGGCGCCGTCGTCACGCGCGACGGCCGGGTCCTGGCGGCTGCGGGGAACGAGCGGGAGCTCGCGTCCGATCCGACGGCCCACGCGGAGATCCTGGCGCTGCGCGCCGGCGCCTCCGAACTCGGCACTTGGCATCTCGAAGGCTGCACCCTGTTCGTGACTCTGGAGCCGTGTGCGATGTGCGCCGGCGCCGCGGTGCTGTCGAGGCTGGACCGGGTCGTGTTCGGAGCCGCGGATCCGAAAGCTGGCTTCGCAGGGTCATTGGGGAACCTCTTGCAGGACCCGAGGCTGAACCACGCCGCCTCTGTGACCGGTGGCGTGCTCGCCGCCGAGTGCGGCGACCTGCTGCAGGCGTTCTTCCGGGAGCGGCGCTAGCGCGCCAGGCGCTCACGGATCGCGTCGTCGATGCGGAGGGCAACCTCCGCCATCTCGCGTCGCATCGCCGCGAACGATGCCGGGCTCATGACGGCCAGGGTCGTCGGCGTTGTCGTCACCACCGACGCGGTGCGTCGCCCGTGCTCGATCAGGGCGATCTCTCCGAAGAAGGCGCCGGGCCCCAGCGTGGCGAGGCGCTCGCCTTCATGCGTGACCTCGACTTCACCATCCAAGATCACGAAGAACTCGTGCGGAAGGCGGCCTTCGTCGAGCAGATGCTTTCCCGCCGGCAGCTCGATCGCGTCGGCCCAGCGCGCGACCTTCTCGCGTTCCTTGTGCGAAAGGCCGGCGAACAGGGGCACCGGCTCCAGGCTCTTGGCGTCCACGTCGAGGATCCTCGCATGATCGATCGGTCGCGCCAATCCGCCTCCCGTTAGACTCGTCGACGGAGGCGTGCCGGAGTGGACGAACGGGACCGCCTCGAAAGCGGTTAGGGGCCTAACCCGCCCCTCGCGTGTTCGAATCACGCCGCCTCCGCAAGAAGGAGCGGGATGAGGCTGATGCGGATCTCGTCACAGCTGAGACATCGCCCCTCGAGGATGAGCCGGCCCCGTCGCTAGACTCGTCGCGGTGGCCTGCCCGAGCGGCCGAAGGGACACGCCTGGAAAGCGTGTAGGGGGGTTGACTCCCTCGAGGGTTCGAATCCCTCGGCCACCGCTCTCCGAGGGACCGCCGGTCCTCCGCCCGCGAAGGGTCTATGGACTACCACGCAGAGGTGAGCGAGGAAGCGTTCAGGCTCGCTCGCGCCACCCGGGACACGGCTGTCCTCCCAGCGGTCCGGGAGGGACCTCGAGCCGCCCGAGCGCATCTCGGATGTCGTCGAAGTCCTCGTAGCCGACGAACGGGATCGACTCGCGGCGGCAGTGGTCCGCGAGGCCGTCCTTCGCGAACGTGACGTCCGTACCGAGCTCCGAACCGGTCGCTCACGCCGTCGCCCACGAACGCGACGGTGCCGTGCGCATCGCGCGCGTGCTCGACGGCCTGCTTCTTGCACGTGCCGCACCCGACGCACGTCGGATGTGCCGCGCCGAAGGTCAGCGAGCCCCGATCCCAGGAGTTCGTGACGACGGGCAGATCACCCAGTCCGGCCGCGGCGAGGAGCGGCTGGACGTGAAGTCCGAACCCGTCTGAGACAACGGTGAGCGGCAGACGTTCCTCCCCTGCCCAGGACGCGAACGGAGCGAACGTGGGGTCGAGCGGACAGTGTGCCAGGGCGAATCCGATCAGGTCTCGGTCGGTTCCGCTCAGCGAGGCGGCCTCGGCGACGAGGACGTCGCGGAGTCCGACCTCATCCGCGTCGAACGCCCGATCGATTCTCGGCGAGCGGTCCGCTCCGCGACGCGTCGGCGCCGAACCGCTCCAGCATGTCCACACCCGCGTCGTGCAGGCAAGCGGTCCCGTCGAAGTCCACGATCACGGCGCCCACCGGCAGCATCCGGGCAGGGTAGCCGCATGGGAGCATGCCTGGATGGATATCGCCGACCGGATCGTGGCGGCGGGGCTCGAAGGAGAACGGGTTCGGGCGGAAGTCGTCGAGGGCGGCGAGGTCGTCGAGGTGGACGGCCTCCTCGTGGCCTTCTCCAACCTTCCGGCGCCGGAGCTGAACGGCACCCGGGTGGTTCGCGAACCCAACCACCCGCCGGCAGCCCTGGATGCCGCCCGAGCGGTCTTCCGTTCCCGTGGCCACCCGTTCTTCGGCATCGAGATCGAGGTCGGCCGGCATCCGGCCGTAGAAGCCGCCGTCCGCGCGGCGGGACTCCGGCGTGTCGAGGCGTGGCCGGCGATGGCCGCCCCTATCTCCCTCCTCCCCGCCGAGCGCGTGCCTCCAGGTGTGGAGATCCGGCAAGTGCGGGAGGAGCGCGAGCTCACGGCGGTGCGCACGGTGGAGGTGGCGGCGTTCGGGACGCCGACGGCGATCGCCGAGCGGTTCGTCGGACGCAAGATGCTCGACGACGCACGCGTCCGGATCTTCACCGCATGGATCGACGGTGCGCCCGTCGCCGAGGCGTCCGCCTACCTGCTCGACGACACCGTCGGCATCTTCGGCGTGGGTGTCGTGGAACCGGCACGTCGCCGGGGGATCGGCGCGGCGCTCACGCTCAGGGCCGCGCGGGCGTTCGTCGATCGGACCGACCTCGCGTGGCTGCAGCCATCGAACATGGCTCGGCGGATGTACGAAGGCCTGGGCTTCCTCCCCGTGTCGGACTGGGAGGTCTGGGCCGCCCCGAGATGAACAGGGCGGGCGGCCTCCCGG
>JALZDC010000291.1 GCA_030862755.1 Actinomycetota bacterium | reverse complement strand
CCACGGCCGAGATCGCCGGAGGCATCCTCTCGGTAACGACTCCTGAGACGGGGACCCTCACCGCCGACATCGCGGTAGACGACGGCACGCTGCTGATCTCGGGCGCCGAAGGGCGGCTCGCGCTCGAGGTCGACCTGCCGGCGATAGCCCGGGGCATGACCTACGAATCCGTCGAGCTGCGGGGGTCCTCCGCGGTGCTAGAGATGTCCTTCCGCGACTCCGTCTTCACTCCCACCTAGCGAGTTCATCCTCCGGCGGTTTCTGCCGCCCTTCTCTCCATCTCTTCGGGAGAGACATCTTCCACGTGGCTGGCCACGCTCCACCGGTGGCCGAAGGGATCCTCGAACTGGCCCGACCGGTCACCATAGAACTGATCCTCGACCGGTCTGAGCTCCTTGGCGCCGGCCGCAATCGCTTTGCTGAACACCTCGTCGACATCCTCGACATAGACGCTCAAGGTCACAGGAGTGCCGCCGAGCGCCCCGGGCCCAAACATCCCGGAGTCGGGCCATTCGTCCGCAAGCATCAAGACCGAGTCGCCGATCTGGAGCTCGGCATGTCCCAACTTGTTCCCGGGGCCCTCCATCCGATATCGCTCGGTTGCTCCTAGGACCGTGGCGTAGAAGTCGATCGCGGCGCTCGCACCGTCCACGATGAGATAGGGGCTGAGGTGGGGGTAACCCTCGGGGATCGGGTTCACTCGGGCCATCGGCAACTCTCCTTCGGCTTGGTCCAGGCTTCCATCGCGCGCGGCAACCGCCTATGTTCATAACCCACATCGGTCGAGTGGAGGGTCCCATGGGCGTCTATCGCAGGGCGATGGCTTCTTTGGCCGCCAGTCGCAGGGGGGCGTCTCTGTTCCGGTGGCTGCTTCCGCGGGCGGATCGCCTGGCTTTGCGTCTTACTCGGGGGCGACGCGTCTTCACCAACCACGCCGTTCCGACTTTGATCCTGACGTCGATCGGAAGAAAGAGCGGAGAGCCGCGCTTACAGCCGCTGTGTTACGTGCGGGATGGCAACGACCTGATCGTCGTGGGAAGCAATTGGGGACAAGAGCATCATCCGGCCTGGACCGCGAACCTATTGGCGACGCCACGAGCCACCGTCACCATCGGGGGGGACGAGCTCCCGGTCGAGGCCGAGCTCGTGCCCGACGACGAGTGGGAGAGTCTCTACGGCCGGTTCGAGGCGATGTCGAGGAACTACGCCGCTTATCGCCAATGGACCGGGGGCCGCCGCATCCGGATGTTCCGTCTGACTCCGCGTTAGGCCCCTCGATGGCCGAAGCCCCCCACGCCTTCCGGCGCGTCATGCCGGCGTTGGGAGCGGCGATTCCCGTCGTCATCATGTTCATTGCCGTACTCGGCATCGTGCTCACCGCCGCGGGGCCCGATGGTCTCGATCTGACCGACGGGGAGACGAGTGGCTGGATCGTCGTCGTCTACGGTCTGCCGGCGGTCCCAAGCGTCATCCTCAGCTTGCGCTACCGCCAGCCCCTGCTCCTGACCGGCAACGTCTTCGCCGTGATCTTCTTGGCATCGTTGGGGGAGCAATTCAGCTTCCAAGAGCTTTCGGGGGCGGCTCTCCTGGCCGGAGTAGGAGTGCTTCTGCTCGCCATCTTCGGCCTGACCGGAAAGCTTGCCGCGTGGATCCCGGCCCCCATCGTCCACGGTCTGGTCGCCGGGGCAGTCCTGCCTTTCGTCGCCAACATCTTCACGGGTTTGAGCGATGTCGACACCCGAGGTTCGGCGATCGCGGCGCGGGTGCCGATCATGGTCGGGAGCGCCTTCCTTGCCTATCTCGCCAGCAGGCGTTGGCTTGGAGGGCGTGTGCCGGCGATCTTCCCCGCTCTCGTCGTCGGCTTGGCAGCCGCCGCCGTGACGGATCAGTTCGGGCCACTACCCCCAACCTTCCAACTGCCCGAGATCGCGATCGGGTGGCCGGCTTTCTCCGCCACCGCCGTCGCGACCGCGACACCGGTGCTCATCGCGCTCATCTTTCTGCAGTCGAACCTGCCCTGCATCATCTACATGCGCAGCCAGGGCTATCGGCCACCCGAACGTGTCATCAACGTGACGAGCGGGCTGGGGACGATCGTGGCTTCGTTCGTCGGACCCGCCGCCGTCGCGCTGGCGGTGCCGTTGGTGCCCTTGACGGCGGGTCCCACTGCAGGCGATCGCCCAATCCGCCACATCTCGGTCTACATCCCCGCGGCCGCGCTTGTCGTGATTGCCTTACTTGCCGGGGCCGCCGCCGATCTTGCGGCCGTCGTGCCTCCGTCGTTGCTCCTCGTGCTCGCCGGGCTGGCTCTCATCGGTGTCCTCGTGAGCTCGTTGACCGAGGTGGCGCGAGGGCCTCTGGTGCTGGGGCCGATCCTTGCTTTCGCCATCGCCCTCTCGGATATGCGACTGTTCGACCTCGGACCTTTCTTCTGGTCCCTTTTGATCGGTACGGGGGTCTCACTGCTGCTGGAACGGGACGAATGGGAGCGGCTGCGGGAGGAGGCTTACGCGGGCTAGAAGGTCCCCGCGGCCCTTTGCGACTGGCTCTCGTTCTCTGTGCACCTTGGACCGGCTGCCCTAGAGTGGGGCCTGCGGGATCCAATGTGCCCAAGGAGTAGCAGTCACTGGACGCTATCGCCGATAGGGAGCCTTCATCTGGATCGCGTGATCGCGTGACCAGTCATGGCCGCACCCGTGTCCGGCTCTTTGGTGAGCTCGACCTGAGGTTGGAGGATGGTCGACCCGCGCCACTGGAATCGGCGCGGGGTCAATCTCTGCTTGCGTACCTTCTCTTGCACGACGACGCTCCTCAGTCACGGCAACGACTTGCCTTCCTGCTCTGGCCGGATTCCGGCGAAGGGCAAGCGCGCACCAACCTGCGCCATCTGTTGCATACGT
>JALZDC010000162.1 GCA_030862755.1 Actinomycetota bacterium | reverse complement strand
GGACGTGCCCGCGGCGTTCCTGACGGGCATCGTCCTCGCGGGTGTCGCGCTCGTCGCCCTCCTCATCGGGGATGGAGTCTTCGCCGTCGTCGCCGCGATCGTGGCGCTCGTCGCTCAGGGTGAGCTGTACGGGGTCATGGTGAAGCACCATCGCCAGCCGGCCACCGCGGTGGGGTTGGTGAGCGGCGCGCTGGTGCTGGCCGGGGCCTATTTCCACGCGGAGGCAGGACTCGTGGCGATGCTCGCGCTCGGTCTCCTGGCCACGTTCCTCTGGTTCATGACGGTCCCGGCTCCCCACCGGAAGGACACGATCGGCAACATCGGGCTGACGCTCCTCGGATTGGTCTGGATCCCCGCGCTCGCAGGTTCGCTCCTCATCATCCTCACCACGTTCGATACGCAGATCGTCGTCGCGGTGATCGGGCTCGCCTTCATCTTCGACACCGCGGCTTTCCTCATCGGCTCCGTGTGGGGGGGTTCGGCGATCCAGCGGCCACTCGCGCCTGCGACCAGCCCGAAGAAGTCGCTCGAAGGCTTGATCGGGGCGACGCTCGTAACCGTGGTTGCCTCGTCGGCGTTCGTCACCGCGTTCGTCGACTTCGGCCCCGGGATCTTCGAGGACGGCGGGCGCGTCAACGCGGTTCTGCTCGGACTCGTCGTGGCCATGGCGGCCACGTTCGGCGACCTGGCGGAATCTCTTATCAAACGCGACCTCGCGATCAAGGACATGAGCAGCCTCCTCCCCGGGCACGGGGGGGTCCTCGACAGGATCGATTCGCTGCTCTTCGTGGCTCCCGCGTCCCTCCTCCTCCTGCGCGTCATCGCCTTCTAGCGTTCTGGGCGGGCCGCGCTTGTTCCCTCGCGGTCGGGGGTAGGCTGTTCCCATGCGGAGTGTCACGATCCTCGGTTCGACAGGATCGGTCGGGACCCAGGCCCTAGACGTCGTTCGTCGCAATCCCGACCGCTTCAAGGTAGTCGGTCTGTCCGTCGCGGGTAAGAACCAGGAGCTCCTGATCGGTCAGATCCGCGAGTTCCTGCCGCCCGCGGTGGCGATCGCGGACGAGTCGGCGGCCGAGGAGGTCAGGGCCAGCGTCGCCTCGCTGCGGGGTGTGGAGCTCGTCGTCGGGCCCGACGCCACCGAGCGCTTGGCCGCGGACACGGAGGCGGATATCGTCCTGAACGCGCTCGTCGGTTCCTCCGGTCTGGCGCCGACGCTGGCTGCGTTGCAGAACGGAAAGACCGTGGCCCTGGCGAACAAGGAATCCCTCGTGGTGGGCGGAGAGCTCGTGATGGATCTGATCAAGGGCGAACCGGAGCGGCTCCGGCCTGTGGACTCGGAGCACGCGGCGCTCGCGACGGCGCTCCGCGGCGAGCGCCGCGAGGATCTGAAACGCGTGGTCATCACCGCATCGGGAGGCCCGTTCCGCGGCTGGACGGCGACCGAGCTCGCGAAGGCCTCGATGAAGGAAGCGCTGCAGCACCCGGTGTGGTCGATGGGCCCTAAGATCACGATCGACTCGGCGACGTTGATGAACAAGGGCCTCGAGGTGATCGAGGCGCACTACCTCTTCGGCCTGGAGTATTCGCAGATCCACGTGCTGATCCACCCCGAGGGTCTCGTGCACGCGATCGCCGAGTTCCGGGACGGGTCGATGCGAGCAGAGATGGCGACCGCGGACATGCGTCTGCCGATCCAGCTCGCCCTCGCCTGGCCGGAACGGCTCCCGACCGGCGTGGCCTCACTCCCGCTCACGGAGACGCCCCTCACGTTCGAACCCGTCGACCACGAGGCGTTCCCGGCGGTTGACCTTGCCTACCGGGTCGGGGGGCTCGGCCTCACCTTCCCCGCGGTGATGAACGCCGCGAATGAAGTGGCTGTGATGGCATTCCTCGACGGGAAGATCCCACTTCCTCGGATCGTGGAGATCGTCCAGACGATCGTCGATGAACACGAACCACCCTCGGTCGTCTCGGTCGTGCATATCGAGCGCGCGGATCTATGGGCCCGCCGACGCACGGCCGAGATCATCGAGGCCACCTGAGTGGGCGGCCCTCTCGCGATCGTTGGCTTCCTCGCATTGATCCTGCTCGTCGTCATCCCGATCCACGAACTCGGTCACCTGCTCCTCGCGCGTCGTTTCGGCTTCAAGATCCAGGAGTACTTCGTCGGGTTCGGGCCGAGGCTCTGGTCCGTTCGGCGCGGGGAGACCGAGTACGGCGTGAAGGCGATCCCCGCGGGCGGCTACGTGAAGATCGCCGGGATGAACCCGTACGAGCCAGTCGCCCCCGAGGATCTCCCGAGGGCGTACGGCTCGAAGCCGATCCGGCAACGGGCCCTCGTGATCCTCGCGGGTCCGCTGTCCCATCTCTTGGTCGGTGCCGTCCTGTATCTCGCGCTGTTCGTCACCTACGGGGATCCGAATACAGATCGGGTCATCGTCGGCGACGTCTCGAAGAGCCTCGGTGGCGAGGTCTCGCCGGCGTCCCAGGCCGGCCTGCAGCCCGGCGACGTCGTGATCCGCGTCGGCGATCTCGAGGACCCATCTCCGGACTCACTCGGGACCTACGTGACGAGACAAGCGATGGACCGCCCCGGGGAGCCCTTGACCTACGTCATCGACCGCGACGGGCGCAGGCTCGTGCTTCCCATCGTTCCTCAGCTCGTGAAGGAGGTCGGCGTCACCAGGGGCCGCATCGGGTTCACGTTGGGTCCAGAGCGCCTCTCGCTCCCGGAGGCGGCGGTCGTATCGGGGCAGTGGGTCGGGAGAGCGGGCTGGAACAGCGTCGCGATGATCCCCAAGATCTTCACCGAGGGAGTCGGACGAACGGCCTCGGTCCTGTTCAGCGACGAACGCCGCCAGCCCGACGACCCGGTGAGCCTCGTCGGGGTGAGCCGGCAGATCGGCGACGCGGGTGCGCAAGGCGACTGGGCCTTGTTCCTCGGCTTCGCCGCCTACGTCACGATCTTCATCGGCGTGGTGAATCTGGTCCCCTTGCCGCCGCTCGACGGTGGCCATCTGCTGGTCCTGGCATGGGAGAAGATCACGGGCCGGCAGGCGGACTACCGGAAGCTCGTCCCCGTCTCGGCGGCGGTGATCATCTTCTTCTCGATCTTCGCCATCGCGACCGTCTTCCTGGATATCACCGAGCCGCTGCCGCGCATCTAGCCGCGTCAGGGCCGTTGCTGCAACGATTTCTCCATCCCGTAGGCCCTCGCCGCGACCGACGCGGTGGATACGATGACTCCGTGGCAGCCCAGACCGTGCTCGTCGTCGAGGACGAGGACGCGATCGCCGAAGCCGTTCGAGCCCGTCTCCAGAGCGAGGGCTACCAGGTGGTCGTCGCGTCCGATGGGCCCGATGCGATCCGCAGACATGCCGAATATCGCCCGGACCTGGTGGTGCTCGACCTGATGCTTCCGGGGATGGACGGCCTCGAGGTCTGCACGAGGATCCAGCGGGACGGGTGGACACCGGTGCTGATGCTCACCGCCAGAACGGAGGAAGCCGACAAGGTCGCGGGATTCGCCGTCGGTGCCGACGACTACCTCACGAAGCCTTTCAGCCTCCGAGAGCTCACCATCCGCGTGCAGGCGATCCTGCGCCGGCGCGAGCGGATCGAGCGATCGATCGACGGCGAACCGATCGAACGGGCGGGCCTCTCGATCGACGCGAAGCGTCGCCACGTCGAGGTGGACGGTACCGAGGTGCAGCTGACACCGCTCGAGTTCGACATCCTTCACGCCCTTGCCCGTGAACCAGGGGTCGTGCTCTCTCGCGATCAGCTGATGGACCGGATCTGGGGCTACCGCGACCATGCGGGGGGCCGGGTCGTCGATTCGCACGTGGCCCGACTGCGGCGGAAGATCGGCGAGGACGGGAACGACCCGCGTTTCATCCGGACCGTTCACGGCGTCGGCTACGCGTTCAAGGAGTAGCGATGGCGACCCGGCCTCTGGACAAGCTCACATCGATCAGAGCGAAGCTCGGATCGACGGTCGTGATCGCCGTCGCGCTCGCTCTGGCCATCAGCTATGTGCTGATCGGATTCGCGCTGCGGAACTCGCCTCGCGACTCCGAGGCGATCGACGCCCTCAGCCTCGCGCGGAGAGCGGCGACTGACCGGCTGGGATCGGTGCCATCCGGGACGATGGTGGTGACCGCGCATCCCGATGGATCCACCGAGGTCCGCGGGGCGGACCTCGGTGAGCTGCCGCGGCTCCGGGTCGACGCCCCCCGGTGGGGGGTGATCGGCGCGAACGTTTTTGCCACCGTCCCCACTGGTGACGGCGGCGCGGTCACGGTATTGAGCCGTTCGCCATCGCGGGGATTCCTCGGCCGCCTCTCGGCGACGACCGGCTTCCTTCAGAGCGTGTGGTGGCAATTCCTCCTCGTAGGTGTCGTCGCGGCGAGTGTGTCACTCGGCGTGGCACGCCTGATGGCCCGAGGCATGACACAGCCTCTACGCGACATGGCGTCGGCCGCCCGCCGGATGGAGACCGGGGACTACTCGGTCCGAGTGCAGACCCGCAGCCGCGACGAGGTCGGCAGGCTCGCCACGGCGTTCAATCGCATGAGCGGCGAGCTCGAGAACCTCGAACAGAGCCGTCGCGACCTGGTGGCCAACGTCTCGCACGAATTGAAGACACCGATCACGGCGATCAGGGCACATCTCGAGAATCTGCTCGACGGCGTGGAGCAACCCGACCCCGCCACGATCGGGGTGATGCTCGCCCAGATCGAGCGACTGGGCCGGCTCGTGGACCAGCTCCTGGACCTGTCGCGGCTCGAGTCCGGCGAAGTTCCCCTCCGGTTCGAGGCGATCCCGCTGCAGCGCCTCGTCGACGACCTGATCTCCGAGATCGACATGGCCATCCCCGGCAGGGGCGTGCAGGTCCGGAACGACGTCCCTGCCGACCTGCCGGCTCTCTCCGCGGACAGAGAGCGCATCCATCAGGTGCTGTTCAATCTCGTAGACAACGCGGTCCGGTTCACTTCGGTGGGCGGGAGCGTGACGGTTTCCGCCCGCCGCCGGAACGGCTCGGTGGAGGTGGCGGTGACCGACACGGGTGCCGGCATCCGGCCGGAGCACCTGCCGAGGCTCTTCGAGCGCTTCTATCGTGCTGACCCAGCCCGTGCACGAGGGGACGGAGGTACCGGGATCGGGCTGGCGATCGCACGCTCGGTCGTCGAGGCGCACGGCGGTCATATCAGAGCGGAGAGCGAGCCAGGCCTGGGGAGCGTGTTCACATTCGACCTGCCCTCGGTCGACGGGAGCGACCGATGAGGTCGAGCATGACGACCATCACCGTCAGCCCGCCCGCTCGATACGCCTACCTCGACCTCACCGACGAGCTGCGTCGCGCGATCAAGGATGCCGGTATCACGGAGGGCGTCGCCGTCGCGTTCTGCGCACACACGACGTGTGCGTTGCTGATCAACGAGTGGGAGGACGGTGCGCTCGAGGACTTCCGGCGGTCTCTCATCGACCTGGTGCCGCACGAGGGCGCGTACTACCGCCACGACGACTTCGACGTTCGCACCCAGAACATGCATGCAGACGAACGGAAGAACGGCCATGCCCACGTGAAGGCGATGCTCTTGTCCGCGACCTCGCATGCGATCCCCGTGGTCGGAGGGGAACCATCGTTCGGCGCATGGCAACGTCTGATCCTCTTCGAGATGGACCAACCGAAGGACCGAACCGTCACCTTCCAGGTGTTCGGGGGCTGAGAGACTGATGGTGATGATCCGGCGGAGGGCGACGAGGCAGCTCCACGTGGGCGCTGTCGCCGTGGGTGGAGACGCGCCTGTCTCGATCCAGTCGATGACCACCACCAAGACCGCGGACATCGACGCGACCCTGCAGCAGATCGCGTCGCTCGTTGCGGCCGGCGTGGACATCGTTCGCGTCGCCGTTCCGCACTGGGAAGACGCGAAGGCCTTGGAGGCGATCGCCACCAAGTCCACCGTGCCGGTCGTCGCCGATATCCATTTCCAATGGAAGTACGCGATGGCCGCATTGGAAGCGGGGATCCAGGGACTGCGGATCAACCCGGGGAACATCAGATACGAGGACAAGGTGCGCGTGATCGCGCGGGAGGCCAAGGCCAGGGGGGTCCCGATCAGGATCGGCGTGAACGCCGGCTCGCTCGAGAAGGACCTGCTGGTCCGATACGGCGCTCCCACCCCGGAGGCGTTGGTCGAGTCCGCGTTGCAGGAGGCTCGGATCCTCGAGGACGAGGACTTCTTCGACATCAAGATCTCCGTGAAGCATTCGAACCCGCTGGTGATGATCGAGGCGTACCGTCAGCTCGCCGAGAAGTGCGATTATCCGCTGCACCTCGGGGTCACCGAGGCGGGCCCGATGCCGATGGGCGGCGTGAAGAGCGCGGTGGGGATCGGGACACTGCTGTCCGAGGGGATCGGCGACACGATCCGGGTCTCTCTGACGGATGATCCCGTCGAGGAGGTCAAGGTTGGGACCGCGATCCTGCAGTCGCTCGGATTGCGGAGGCGTGGCTTGGATCTCGTGGCATGCCCGTCGTGCGGCCGAGCCGAGGTCGATGTGCTCGGGCTGACGGGACAGGTGAACGAGGCGCTCGAGCGTGAGGGCCTGAAGGCGCCGATCCGTGTCGCGGTCATGGGCTGCGTCGTGAACGGCCCGGGCGAGGCGCGCGAGGCCGACCTGGGGATCGCGGCGGGGAAGGGACAGGGGTTCCTCGTCGTGAGGGGCGAAGTCGTCGACAAGATCCCCGAATCGGAGTTCGTTCCGCGGCTCGTCGCCGAGGCGAAGAAGCTGGCGTCCGCCGCGGTGAGTCCAGGTCCGGACTCAGCGGCCTCGGACTGAGTAGCCCCCGACCGGTCCGCCTCGGCGAGACCGCCGCAGCGTCCGATACACGCGGGATGAGACGGATCCTCGCTCGCTCGGTTGCGATCGTGGCGCTGGCTTTCGGCCCGTCGGCATCGCCCGCCGCTGCGGTGGATGTCCCCGGTACCTCATGCGCCGGTCTTGCCGTCGAACAACGTCTGGCGTACGACGGCGGGCCGAAGTCCGGGTGCAGGCGAGTCACGCCCGCATGGGTCGCGCGCTTCCATGTCGCGCTCTTCGGATGGACCGGGAGCTTGCGGATGTCCGAGGTCTTCGGCCGAACGCCAGCATCCACCACGCGCTGCGCTTCACCGTCGGCTGCACCCGCCGGAGCTACGTCTGGCCGGCGCGGCACCAGGCGGGTGTCGCCAACCCCGGCTGCCCACCGATGGGGGCGAGGTTCCGGCTCCGCGCCGGCTTCGACATCAGCGCATACTCGTCCCGTGCGCAGATCGTGCTCCGGGCGATGAAGCGATACGGGATGATGGTGGCCGACAACGGGAGCGACTGGTACTCCAGGGCACCGTCGATCCCCGTTGGACCTACGCGTTCGTCGACCAGCTGAAGCGGGTGCCGGCGAGCGCCTTCGTCGCAGTGGACGCGTCGGCCTGCCGGGTGGCGGCCAACTCCGGCGCGTTCGCCTACGGGCCCGGATGCCCCTCACCCTGAGTCAGCCGGCGAGCGCCAGGAAGTTCTCGACGATCCGAGGGCCCTCTGGGGTGAGGATCGACTCCGGATGGAACTGGACGCCGAATCGCGGCAGCTCGCGGTGGCGGGTCGCCATGACGAGCCCGTCGTCGGTCCACGCCGTGAGCTCGAGCTCTGCAGGGAGATAGTCGCGGATCACGACGAGCGAGTGATAACGCCCCGCTTCGAACGGGCTCGTGACCCCGTCGAAGATCCCTCGGCCTTCGTGATGGACCAGGGAGGCTTTGCCGTGGAAGGGCGTCGTTCTGTCGACGGTCCCGCCGCTCACGAGGCCGAGCGCCTGATGACCGAGGCATACGCCCAGGACGGGAGTGCTCGCGGGCAGCAGACGGAGGAGCTCCGGGAAGCAACCGGCGTCCCTCGGGTGACCCGGTCCGGGGGAGAGGACCACGGCCTCCGGCTCGCGGGCGACGAGATCGGCAGCAGGCATCTCATCGGACTTCACCACCTCGGTGGCTCGCCCCGACCCTTCGATCAACTGGACGAGGTTGTAGGTGAAGCTGTCGTAGTGATCGACTACGAGGATCATCGCGGGTTCGTTCCTTCTCGGCCCGGTCTCTGAGCGATCACCCGATGTGAACGCGCCTGTCCTTCGCCTTCTTCGATCTCGGTGACCGTTTCGCCGATCTCGATCTCGAAGCCCGCCCTCGCCAGAAGCGCGTCCGTCCTGCTCGGAGGCAGACTCGAGAAGTACATGTCCGCCTTCCCCAGCCATGCGCGCTGTACCGTCCCAGGGTTGTCCGACGTGCCGAACGAAGCGCAGGACCAGCCTCGGGGCAGGAGCCATCCGAAGACACGCTGGGATAGCACGAACAGCTCGTCTCTCGGCACGTGATCGAGCGCGGAAGAACTCACCACCGCGTGCAGGCTCCCAGGCTCGAAGAGAGCCTCCAGGACGTCCGCGTAGATGACCGTACCGGTCGGCACCTGCCGTTCCGCATGCTCGAGCTGGACGCGGGACACATCGATCCCCGTGTACCGCCGCCGTTCGGCGAGCCCGGCGGCATCGGTCCCCGGGCCGTAGCCGATCTCCAGCACGCTCGTCCCGTCCGGGACACACCTGACCACTTCCTTGAGGAACGCCGACCGATAGCCGGTTCGAGTGTGCGCGAGCCACTCCCGATACGGTCTCGGGTCGATCGTGCTCATCCCCCCTCCGTGGCGAGAGTACCCATGGCCGGCAGCAACGCCGCCGCCTTCGCTTTCGTCTCGACGAGCTCGGCCTCCGGGTCCGAATCGGCCACCACGCCGGCGCCCGCTTGGACGTGCGCGCGGCCGTCGGCCACCACCGCGGTCCGGATCGTGATGCAGAAGTCGAGATCGCCGGCGAAGGTGAGGTAACCGACGGCGCCGGCGTACGGGCCTCGCGCGGTCGGCTCGCACTCCGCGATCAGCTCCATCGCCCTGCGTTTCGGCGCGCCCGTCACGGTCCCCGCGGGGAACGTCGCGGCCAAGGCATCCAGCGGATGTCGGTCTTCCCGGAGATCGCCCTCGACGGTCGACACGATGTGCATCACCTTCGAGAACCGCTCGACCTTCATCAGCTCGGTGGGACGGACGCTGCCGGGAACGCACATACGGCCGAGGTCGTTGCGTGCGAGGTCCACGAGCATCGCGTGCTCCGCCTGTTCCTTGGGGTCCGCGAGGAGCTCGTGCTCGAGCAGCCGGTCTCGCACCTCGGTTCCGCCCCGGGGCCGGGTCCCCGCGATGGGCCGGGTGGAAACCCGTCGCCCTTCCACCCGAACCAACGGCTCCGGCGACGAACCCGCCAGCTCCATGCCGAGGATCCGGAGGAAGAACATGTACGGCGCGGGATTGGAGAGGCGCAGGCGCCGGAAGATGGGGAATCCGCCCTCAGGGGCATCGAAGGACACCCGTCGAGAAGGGACGCCCTGGTAGATGTCACCGGCGAGGATGTGCTCCTTGAACGAGGAGACGATCCGCCGGTAGTCGTCGTCCTCCATGTTCGGCTCGCCCTCGCCGGCGTCACCGGCCCCGTCGACCGCAGCGAGCGACGGCGTCGCGGCCTCCGAGATCCGCCGGGCGAGGGCCTCCAGGGCCGCGACCCCGCCGTCGTAGCCGCCCGCCGGGACGTGCGCGACGAGGATGAGCCGCTGGCGCCAATGATCGAACACGGCTGCACGATCGATCGCGAGGAGCCCGATCGGCGGACACGGGGCGCCGTTCGGGTAGGGAGCCGGATGGCCGTCGAGCAGCCCGGCGGCTTCGTACGCCAGGTATCCCATCAGCCCACCGGTGAGCGGCGGCAGGTCGGGCAGGCGCGGTCCCCGGATCGACCGCGCCGCGGCGATCAATGCCTCACGCGCCGGCCCGTCGTCCCGGATCTCGATGGGCAGGTCTCGCACGGCATCCTGGATCCGCAAGCCGTCATCGTCGAGGACGAGCGTCGCCGCCGGGTCGCCGGCCACGAAGGAATACCGCCCCCAGCGTTCGGAACGCTCGACGGATTCCAGGAGGACGCCCGGGCCCTCGCCCGCGACGGCGGGGAACAGGCCCACCGGTGTGGAGACGTCGGCCAGCAGCTCGGCCCACACGGGGACGAGCGCCCAATCGCGGGCGAGCGCGTCGAACCCGTCGCGGTCGGGCCTGATCTGGAGTTTCGGCGCCAGATATACCCCCCGTGGTCGAAACCCCCTCGGCTCCTGCACCTGTTCCAGTGACGGAAGGAGCCCCGGGGATCCGTTCGGGGCTCGTCATGATGGGTGCGAGGACTTAGCGCAGCGGCGGCCCTGGGCCCCTCGAGCCCCTCGGCCACTCCCACGTGCGCCTCGCCGCGGTCATCGTGGTGGATGGTGGCATCTGGGTTCCCGCCGAGTCAACGGCCTGTTACCTTTGGCGGCTCACGCGGCGGGAGGGTGCCGCACCGATCCACGGAGGGGTGCCTCGATGCGTCGTCGCCACATCTGGGGACTCGCGGCAGCGGTCGCGATGCTCTCGTTCCCGGCTCCCGCGCACTCCGAGATCGCGAGCGATGACTCGCCGAAGGTGCACGTCGCGGGGATCGGCTTGGGAGGTGCCCCCGGCGGACCCCGTTCGGCTCCGGTGCCCAGGCTCGTCCGCGCCGGGAGCGATCTTCGCGCGGACCAAGGAGGCGCTGAGGTCCGGGCATCGCGGGGAACGGGGATCCTCGCGCCGATCGTGGTGCCATCGACGTTCGACGGCGTTCCCGATCTCGCGGAGGTGTCGCCCGGCGACCCGACCGGCGCTCTGGGGATGACCCACCATCTCGCCGCCGTGAACGTCCACATGGCGCTCTACGATCGAGCGGGCGCCCGCCTCGGTCCGCACAGACGCCTCCGCTCACTCGACGGGAGACTGCCGAACGGCGTCGACGACTTCGACCCGAAGGTGGTCTACGACCCGTACCGGCGGCGATTCGTGCTCGTGTTCGCCTCGGCGAGCGCGACGCGGAGCTTCCTCTCGGTCGTGGTTATCCCGGAAGGCTCCGAGGGCAACCCCAACCGCTGGTGCGTGCTCCACATGTCCGGCGACCAGGTGGGTGGCAACGGGAAGCAGTTCGCCGACTACCCGATGATCGGCTTCACGGAGAAGAGGGTCACGCTCACCACCAACCAGTTCGGCTACAACAACGCACCGTTCGTCGGACGCTTCCAGTACGTGCAGGTCGTCTCCTTCGGCAAGGGAGCTCTCTACAACTGCTCCGTCCCGGTCGTCCCGATCAAAGTCTTCAGCCGCACCCAGACGAGGGACCCGGACGGCTCCCGTGCCTTCACGATCGTGCCGGCGATCTCCTTCGGAGGCGCACCCGCGACCCAGTTCATGACCTCGATGGACTTCAACGGTTCGACTGGCAAGCTGATCCTGTGGCGGCTGAAGGCCGTGAACGGGGTGCTGAAGCTGAGTCGGGCCAAGGTGGGCGGGGGGCCCATGGCGCTTCCCCCCTGGGGGCGCCAGTGCCCGGATAACCCTCCCGGTCTCAACGACAACTGGGACACCGGCGATCTCCGGTTGACCTCGTCCTTCTGGGATGGGGACCTCGGACGTCTCTACACGACGACGGCGATCCGAGGGAACTTCGGTGGCGGCGCCCAGGAGTCGGTCATCCGCTGGTGGGAGTTCGATCCTGCCTCGAGACTCGCGAGCTCTCGCGTGACCCGCAAGGGTCTGATGGGCGCTGCGGGGCGAGACGCGGCTTGGCCCTCGATCGCGACCGACGGCGACGGGAAGCTCTGGGTGAACTACGCGCGGGCGGGAGCGGGGGAGTGCCTCGCCGCCCACGCGGGCGTGATCCAGCCCGGGGCCACCGGCTCCGCGTC
>JALZDC010000362.1 GCA_030862755.1 Actinomycetota bacterium | reverse complement strand
GGCGCCGGGCGACCGCCTGGCCGCCGTCTTGGCGCCGCTCCTCGAGGCGCCCGAGCGCTCGATGATCTTCACGGTCCGCTCCGACGATCTGTCGCGTCACCCGGGAGAGGTCTCGTTCCCGGGAGGGCTCGTGGACGAAGGAGAGTCGGTCGCCGATGCCGCGCGCCGGGAGGCGTTCGAAGAGATCGGTCTCGATCCCGCGCTGCCGCAACTGGTCGGCGCGCTGCCGGCGGTGCACACCTACGTCTCCTCGATCCTGGTGGTCCCTTTCGTCGGGTTGTTGGAGCTGCCGCCCGATCTGTTCGCCGCAGAGGCGGAGATCAAGGAGATCATCCGCGTGCCATTGGCCGGGCTCGCCGCCGTCGAGGAACCGATGGAGCTTCCACGCGAGGACGGGAGCGTCTGGCGAGGGTGGGCGTACTCGGCGGACGGGCACACGATCTGGGGCGCCACGGGCCTCATCGTCCATTCCTTCCTCGAGGTGCTCAGAGCGGAGGCTCCATGGGCGTTGAACTGACCACACAGGAGGACGAGATCCGTTCTTTGCTGGACGAGGTTCGCCTGGTGGCGGTCGTCGGGATCTCTTCGAAGCCGTCGCGCCCGTCCCACGGGGTGGCGTCGTACCTGCAGGACCACGGGTATCGGATCGTGCCGGTGAACCCCAACGAGACGGAGGTCCTGGGAGAGCGGGCGTACGCCTCTCTCCTGGACATCCCACGCGACCTCCACGTCGACGTGGTGGACGTGTTCCGGCGCGCAGAGCACACACCCGAGGTCGCCCGACAGGCGGTCGCGATCGGCGTGCGCGTGCTGTGGCTCCAAGAAGGGATCGTGAACGAGGAGGCCGCACGGATCGCGATCGAGGGGGGCCTCGAGGTGATCATGGGTGTCTGCATCCGGCACGTCCACGAACGGCTGATCGGACAAGGGGGAAGCTGACATGAAGTGGGAATACTTCGTGGCGCCGCTGCTCGAGCACAACCCCGGAGAGATCCTGAACAACTTCGGCGAGGACGGCTGGGAGCTCGTGACGATCCTGCAGCAGCAGACACCCGCCGGCGGGGTTTCGATGGTCGCCTACATGAAGCGGCAACTGACCTAGGCGGTCCTAGAGGGATGCTCCGGATCGATCACGTCGTGCTCGCCGTCCGCGAGCTCGACGCGTCGGCCGCACGCCTCTGGGATGAGCACGGGCTCCGGTTCGTGCCGGGCGGGCGTCACCCTCGATGGGGCACCGCCAACATGATCGCACCGCTCGGGGACGACTACGTCGAGCTCCTGGGCGTCGTCGACGAGCATGTCGGAGCGAGCTCCGTCCTCGGACGGACGCTCCTGGAACTGTCCGCCGATGGCGACCGCTGGTTCTCCGTCTGCCTCGCCGACGGCGACATCGACGCGACCGCGGCCAGGCTGGGTCTCGCGGTCGAGCGGGGTGCGCGGACACGGCCGGACGGCACCGAGGTGCGCTGGCGCGGCGCCGGGATCGAGGAGCGCGGCGAGGAGTTGTGGCTGCCCTTCTTCATCTCCTGGGACGTCCCTCCGGAGCTCCATCCCGGTGCCTCGCCGGCGGCCCACCGCGTCCCCGCCTTGGGGATCGCATGGGTCGAGGTCGGAGGAGACGAGGCCCGCCTGCGCGACTGGCTCCACGACCGTGAGGTACCCATCCGCGTCGTCTCAGCGGAGCCATCGGTGCGAGCCGTCGGCATCCGCCTCCGCGACGGCGGAGAGATCGTCCTGCGGGGATGACGAGCACTCGCCGGCTCCCGGCGCTGATCGTCGCTCGTCATCCGAGCGCCTGAGAAAGATCCGCGATCAGGTCGTCGACGTGCTCGATCCCGACGGACAGACGCACGAGCTCCGGAGGCACTTCAAGCGGCGAACCGGCGACGCTCGCATGCGTCATCGCTCCAGGCACTTCGACGAGCGACTCCACGCCGCCGAGCGACTCCGCCAGGAAGAACAGCTCGGTCCGTTCGGCCACTGCGACCGCCTCGTCGGCGGATCCGGCTTCGAACGAGACCATCCCGCCGAAGGCCCCCATCTGACGCGCCGCGATCTCGTGGCCCGGATGTGTCACCAGCCCCGGGAAGTACACACGCCGGACCTTCGTGTGGGAGGACAGCCAGTCGGCGACTGCCGATGCGTTCTCGGAATGTCTCTGCATCCGTAGGGCGAGTGTCTTCAGTCCTCGGAGCCCGAGGTACGAATCCGTCGGCCCGGGGACGGCCCCGACTGCGTTCAGCAGGAACCCCAGACGCTCGATCCACTCCGGATCGCTGGTGACGACCGCGCCTCCGATCAGATCGGAGTGCCCGCCGATGTACTTCGTGACGCTGTGGACGACGGCGTCGGCCCCGAGCTCGAGCGGCCGTTGGAGAGCGGGCGTCGCGAACGTGTTGTCGACCACCACGCGAACGCCGGACCCGTGCGCGACCGCGGATACCGCCTCGATATCGACGATCTTCAGCAAGGGGTTCGACGGCGACTCGAACCACACGACGCGAGTCTCGGGGCGGAGCCCTTCGCGGATCGCATCGGTGTCGTTGAGGTCGGCCGTAGAGAACGTCAGCCCCCAGGGCTCGAGCACCTTCGACAGGAGCCGGAACGTGCCCC
>JALZDC010000118.1 GCA_030862755.1 Actinomycetota bacterium | reverse complement strand
GCACGGGATCGATGCGGCCGCGCACAGGGGCGCGCTCGAGGCGGCCGGCCGCACAGTCGCGGTGCTGGGTTCGGGCATCGACGTGAGGTACCCGGCCAGCAGCCGGGACTTGCTCGCGCGGATCGCGGGGAGCGGCACGATCGTGAGCGAGTACCCGCCCGCGATGCCGGCGGGGCCACAACACTTCCCGGCACGGAACCGGATCGTCGTGGCGCTCGCGCGAGCTCTGGTGGTCGTGGAAGGCGCTGCGAAGAGTGGGTCACGGATCTCCGTCGATCACGCGCTCGACCTGGGCCGGGAGGTCTTCGCGGTCCCGGGGCCCGTCACGAGCCCGCTGGCGGAGACGCCGCTCGAGATGATCCGTGAGGGCGCGACGCTCATCCGGGGCCCCGACGACCTCCTCGACGACCTCGGGATCGATCGCACGGCGCCGCCGCCGGCGCCGCCCGATCTCGACGACGGCGAGCGAAGGGTGTGGGACGCGCTGTCGGGAGGGTCGTTGCCCGATGCGGTCGCGCGCGAGGCAGGCATGTCGATCCCCGATGCCGTCAGCACATTGATCCAGCTCGAGCTGCGTGGGCTGATCGTGAGCATCGGAGGTCGCTACGAGCGGCGCCATCGCCCCTGGACGCCGGCCGTCCGCTAACGTCTCGAGGGGGTTGCATCCCCCTGCGGGCGGCTTCCCGGTCGCGGGGGAGCCTCCGCCACGCAAGGAGGCGGAGGCGCATCGCGACCAACGGGTGACCATGAAAGCCCCCGGTCGGGGGCTTGCGCCGCAGCCCTCCCGTTGATACACAGGAACGACCGACCGGGAGCGCGCATGCCCGAAGGACTTCCCCTCACAGAGGTAGAGCTACTCCGCGACTTCGAGGACCACCTGGCCCTCGAGCGCCGTTTGTCGTCGAACACGGTCGCTGCCTATCGCGGTGACCTCGAGCGGCTCGCCACCTTCGTGACGAGGAACCGCTCGTCGCTGGGGAGCACGCCGTATCCACTCCTGCGCCGGTTCCTCGCCCAACAGCACACGCTCGGTTACGCGCGCGCGACCATCGCACGTCGCGTGGGGGCGATCAGGACCTTCTACCGGTGGGCGGTGTCGGCCGGGCGTCTCCAGGAGGACCCGTCTCTCCTCCTTGGGCGCCCCAAGGTTTTGAATCGTCTTCCCACCGTGCTTCGGCCGAAGGAAGCCGATGGCCTCGCCGAGGCCCCGCAGGGATCGGACCAAGGGGATCCGTTCGAGCGGGCGATCGCCCTGCGCGATCGGGCCGCTCTCGAGCTCATGTACGGCTCCGGTCTCCGGGTGGGCGAGGTCGCGACCCTGACGCTCGATCGGATCGATGTCCGAAGGGGCCGAGTGCTCGTGCTCGGGAAAGGCGCGAAGGAGCGGGAAGTACCCATTTCCGAGTATGCGGCTGACGCCCTCAGCATCTATCTGCGTGAGGGGCGCGGCGCCATGGCAGCCGACGGATCGCGGCAGCTCTTCTTCAATAAGCGCCGCAAACCCTTCAGTCAGCGCGATATCCGTTCGATGGTTGAGCGCTACGGCGCTACCCTGCTGCCGGGGAGGCGGGTGACCCCGCACACCCTGCGGCACTCGTTCGCCACGCACCTTCTGGAAGGAGGGGCCGACATCAGGGCTGTGCAGGAACTGCTCGGACACGCGAGCGTCGCGACGACGCAGCGGTACACGCACGTCTCCCGGGGTCGGCTCTTCGACGCGTACGAGCGCGCCCACCCGAGGGCCTGACGTGGCGACGGCGAGGAAGGTCGCGACGAAGACAGCGGAGCGGGGGCGGAAGTCCCCATCACAATCTCCGCCGTCCAACACCGTCACGATCCCACCTGCTGCCGGAGACGAACTCGTCACCCTCTGGGAATCCTTCAAGCACGATCGCGACCCCGATGCCCGCGAGAAGCTGATCCTGCACTACGCACCGCTGGTGAAATACGTCGCGAGCCGCGTGGCGACGGGCCTGCCCGCGAGCGTCGACCAGCACGACCTCGTGAGTTACGGCATGTTCGGGCTGATCGACGCCCTGGAGAAGTTCGAGCCGGGTCGCGGCAACAAGTTCGAGACCTACGCGATCCCGAGGATCAAGGGCGCGATCATCGACGAGCTGCGGGCGATGGACTGGGTACCGCGATCGATCCGGTTCAAGGCGCGGGAACTGGAGAAGGCGCAGGCGGACCTCGAGGCGAAGCTGAAACGGCGACCGTCGGAGGAAGAGCTGGCCGACAGGCTCGGCATGAGCCGGCGTGACCTCCACGCGATGGTCTCCCAGATCTCGTTCGTCTCCGTGCTTGCGCTGGACGAGGTCGTCTCCGCGGGGAGCGATCGCGGCGATCAGGTGACCCTGATGGACACGATCGCCGACAAGGGTCTCGATCCCACCTGGGGGCTCGAGAGCCAAGAGCTGCGGGGCCTGCTCGCCGCGGCGATCAACTCGCTCTCCGAACGGGAGAAGATCGTCGTCACGCTGTACTACTTCGAGGGCCTCACGCTCGCAGAGATCGGTGAGATCCTCGGCGTGACCGAGTCCCGCGTGTGCCAGATCCACACGAAGGCGGTCGGCGGCCTGCGCGGCCAGCTTTCCGAGGTCGACTGACGAGCTCGTCACGAGAGTGACGCGCTTCACGGCGCGCGCCACCCCGGCCGCCTAGCTTCGCTCACGTGAAGAGGCTGGTCCTACTCTGCGCCGTCTTCGCGTTCGCGATGTCCGGGCCGGCGCGCGCCGCCGGGGATTGGGAGTGGCCCGTCGTCGGTCCCGTCATCCGAGGATTCGATCCACCGGATTCCCCGTTCGGCTCCGGTCACCGCGGCATCGACATCGCAGCCGGTCTCGGCTCTGCGGTGCGTGCCCCTGCGGCCGGAAGGGTGTCGTTCGCCGGTTCGGTGGGCGGGAGGCTCTTCCTGACGATCGATCACGGCGGCGGTCTCGAGTCCACCTACTCGTGGCTCGACGCTCTCGTCGCCCGGAGGGGCGACCTCGTCTCTCGGGGGCAGCTCATCGGTCGGTCCGGCACCGGCCACCCGGGCGCAGGCGTTCCCCATCTCCACCTCGGGGTCAAGTTGCTCGACGTCTACGTGGATCCGCTCGACTATCTGGGACCGATGGAGGTCTGGAGGTTCATCCGGCTGGCGCCGCTCGACGGCGCCTGAGCACTTCGAGGGGAGGGAGCCGCTAGGATGACGCGGCCTTGGGCCTCCTCAACTCTTCCCGCGCTCAACGCCGTTCGCTCGCCGTGGTCTCCGTGATGACCGGGGTCGTCCTCGGTGCACCCCTCGTGGCGCTGGCCGACTGGGGCCAGTTCCAGGGCAGCGGCTCCCACGACGGTATCTCCGATGGTCCGTCGGCACCCCTGGGAGTCGCCTGGACGAACGAAGACATCGAGCTGGAGAGCACCGACATCACCGGTGGGTTGTCGTCACCGGTGGTCGCGGAGGACGGCACCATCGTGGTGGTCTCGCCGACCGCCGTACTCGGATTCGACGCTGCGGAAGGATCGGAGGTCTTCTCGGCCGATCGTGATCTCGGGCCTTCTTCCCAACCCGCGATCGGAGATGGTGCCGACGGCCAGATCGTGGTGTACACCGAGGGGTCCGGTGGCGACGGACCCGCCGCGACCGGATCCGCCAGCCCGCTGCCGTCCCCGGCGGAGCAGGGCTCCGACGTCATCGACTCGCGCGTGAACGCCGTGAACCTCGCCTCCGGCGATCCCGCGTGGGGGTCGCCGGTTCAGCTGGAAGACGTGGTGCGAACGCCCGTCGCGGTGGACGAGACCGCCGCCTACGTCGGCGATGCCGGCGGGCGCATCACGGTGGTCGAGCTCGCGTCGGGCGACGTGCGCTGGACGGTAGAGCTGGGAACACCGATCTCGGGAGCCGTCACCCTCCACGCCGGGCGAGCGCTCGTGACCACGCTGGGGGGGCGGGAGGAGCCTTCAGAGATCGTGGCTCTCGACGCGGAGGATGGGGACGAGCTGTGGCGCGCACGCGCCGAGGACGCGTCGAACCTGGTGACCACGCCGGTCGTCGCGGACGGACGCGTGCTGACGCTCGATGCCTTCGGCGGGGTGCTTGCCTTCGATGCGGAAGACGGCGGCTTCCTCTGGCGCACCGAAGTAGTGAACCCACTTGCCCCGCGCCAGCCCTTCCTATTGCGGGAGGCCGGGGCGCCTGCGCCTGTATCGTCGGACGGCGAGGTCTTCGCCGTCGACGTGACGGGGCGCGTGTACGCATTCGATGCCGAGACCGGCGCCGGGCTCTGGGATCACGCGCTGAACGCGGTATCCCAGTCCTCACCGCCGCTTCTCACGGACGACCACGTCCTCGTTCCGACGGACGCCGGCACCCTGTACGCGGTCGATCGTAGGAGCGGGCACCTCATCTGGAGTGTCGACCCCGGAAGGGCCTTCCTCCGAGGGCTCGCCGATGCGGGGGACCTACTCGTCGGCGTCACCGGTGCCGGCGACGCCGGGCTGGTGGCGTTCGAGACCGACGCCACAGGACGGTTGCTCGACGAGCCGTCTCCGACCGCCTTCGCCATCGGCCGGATGGCAGCGGGCTTCGTCTTGGGCGGTCTGCTCGTCGGTCTCGCGGCGGTCCTCGTCGCGCGGCCGCTCCAGAGAAGGCTGGGCCCGGCGCTCGCCACCGGTGCCGAGCCCAGCAGGGTCGAGGACTCGGGGTGAGCGCGCCAAGCCGGAGCAGGGGCCGGGACGGGGGCCCAGGAAAGGGCCGAGCGAGGGAACGCGCATCGGCTCCTCCGCCACGCAGGGGCTTCCTGGCCGGCATGTCCGCCCCGCCGATGGACTCGATGCCGAGGATGCGCACATCGTTCACGAGGGGTTTGGCGGGCACGTGGTCCAGTCCCGCGGTCGTGGGCTCGCTCCTCGCATGGCTCATCGCCGAGTGGCTGGTCGTCGTCGCCCTCGGCTATCCCGGGCCTTTCGCCTTGCTCGCATATGTCTCCGCCCCCACGCCGATGAGCACCTTCGCTGATCTGTCGGTCTCGATCGGGATCCTCGGGGTTCGCCAGGGGCTCCTGTTAGTGTTCGGGGCCGCTGCGGTCCATGCGCTCTGGTTCTCGCTGCTCGTCGGCCTGGCGATCGAGACGATCGAGAGCGGTGATGCCACGCGCTGGGGAGCGATCCGGGGCCTCCGTGCCTTCCCCGTGGTCTTCGCACTCCACGTGATCGGAGTGGCGATCGTCTTCGCGACGGATATCTTGGCGGCGCTCGGTGGCTTGGGGCTCGCGCTGATGATCCGCACTGCGGGTCTGGTCGTGACGACGTGGGTGTTCGCGTTCGCCCCCGTGATCGCGGTGACGGAGCACCGTCGACTCATGGCCTGTATCGGCCGCTCGATCCGCGCCGCGCGGATGCCGGGATCGGGGAACCTTCCCTTCGCCGCGATCTACGTCGTGCCGGTCTATGCGACCCTGCTGGCGCCCGGCCTGCCGGGGGCCCTGCTCGACGTTAACCCTCCCTACACGGCGTGGATCTACGTGGTCCTGATGAACCTGCTCCACGCCGCCATGCTGGGTGCCTTCGCCCTGCGGTACCTGTCGGTCGCCGACGAGGTGCCCGACGCACCAGTCCGGGCCGCCCCATCGCGCGAACGGCCCGGCGCGAGGGCCTCGAAGGGCCGGCCGTGAGCGCACATCGCCGCTGGTAGACTGCCCTGCGCCGGCGCCGGATGGCGCCGAGCACGCACGTCCGAGGACCGCGATGGCGGGGTCCCAGGCCGAGGCCGGGCCGCCCGCGGGGAGATCCGGACGGAGGAAGAAACCCACCCATCAGGAGGGAAACGTGCCTGTTGTCACCAGGCGGGAGCTCCTCGAGGCCGGCGTGCACTTCGGCCACCAGACCCGGCGGTGGAACCCGAAGATGCAGCGCTACCTGTTCGGAGAGCGATCCGGGATCTACATCATCGACCTCGAGAAGTCTCTCGCGGGCATCGAGGAGACGTACGATTTCGTCCGCGACCTCGGCCGTCGCCGCGGGACGATCCTGTTCATCGGGACGAAGAAGCAGGCCCAGGAGGTCGTGGAGGACCACGCGAACCGCGTGGGGATGCCTTTCGTGAACCACCGATGGCTCGGCGGAATGCTGACGAACTTCACCACGATCTCTCGCCGGTTGATCCGCCTCCGCGAGCTTCGCGAGATGGAATCGTCGGGCGCGATGGATCAACTTCCGAAGAAGGAGGTGATCCGCCTCCGCCATGAGCGGGAGAAGCTCGAACGGAACCTCGGAGGGATCCAGGCGCTCGAGCGCCTCCCGGACGCGGTCTTCATCGTGGACACCAAGAAGGAGCAGATCGCGGTCACCGAGGCGAGGAAGCTCGACATCCCCGTGATAGCGATCGTCGACACGAACTGTGACCCGGACGAGGTGGACTACGTGATCCCGGGCAACGACGACGCGATCCGCGCCGTCAGTCTCGTCACCCGTGTGATCGCAGACGCCCTCGCCGAGGGGTACGGCATGGCCAAGGACGAGGTCATCGAGAAGGTGGTCGCGCGCCGCCCTACCGCGGCCCCTCGCCGGTCCACGACGGCCGCCCCCGGGCCCGCCGATGAAGATGTGCCATCGCCCGAGGACGCGGCGGCGATCGCCGCGAGCACGGTCTTCGAGCCCGACCAGCCCACCCAGGAACCCGAGGTCGTCCTCGAAGCGGACGACACAGGCGCCGAGGAGGCTGTGCGCGACGCGACGGCGGAGAACACCGGATGAGAGACATCTCCGCAGATCGGGTGAAGGAGCTCCGCGACCTCACCGGTGCCGGGCTGATGGATTGCAAGCGGGCCCTCCAGGAGACCGGGGGTGACGTCGACAAGGCCATCGAGCTGCTCCGCCAGAAGGGCCTGGCCTCGGCCGCCAAGCGCGCCGGTCGCGCAGCCAATCAGGGCGTCATCGACAGCTACATCCATTTCAACAACACGGTCGGCGTTCTCGTCGAGGTGAACAGCGAGACGGACTTCGTCGCGAACACCGACGAGTTCAAGCAGCTCGTGAAGGACATCGCCCTTCATATCGCGAGTCCGGCGGCACCGAACTGGCTGACCCGCGAGGACGTCCCCGCAGGGGTCGTGGAGCAGGAGGAGCACATCGCCCGCGTCCAGGCCAAGGAGTCGGGGAAGCGGGACGACGTGATCGACCGGATCGTCGAAGGGAAGCTCAAGGCGTTCTACGAAGACTCGGTCCTGCTGGAGCAGCCGTTCGTCAAGGACGACTCGAAGACGATCCAGCAGCTCCTCGACGAGGTGGGCGCGAAGGTCGGGGAGAAGGTTGCCGTACGTCGGTTCGTCCGATACAAGCTGGGTGAGTCCACCGAGGATTGACGCCGCATCGGGGCGATCACGAAGGGAGCGCGCGCGGACGTGACGGAGAGCAGAGCCGAGAGGATCGGATACCACCGTGTCCTCCTCAAGCTCTCCGGTGAGGCGTTCGCGTCGCCAGAAGGCTCGGGGATCAGCACTGAGGCCACCTCGCTGATCGGCCGGCAGCTCGCCGAGGTGGTGGATCTCGGGGTCCAGATCGCGGTCGTGGTCGGTGGAGGCAACATCTGGCGCGGCCGGCAGGCTCCGGGGATCGAACGAAGCCGGGCCGACTACATGGGGATGCTGGCCACCGTGATGAACGCGCTCGCGCTGCAGGACTCGCTCGAGAAGCTGCACGTCGCGACGCGGGTGCAGACGGCGATCGAGATGACCCAGCTCGCCGAACCGTTCATCCCGCTGCGGGCGCGACGTCACCTGGAGAAGGGTCGGGTGGTGATCTTCGCCGCCGGTTTGGGCGTGCCGTACTTCTCTACGGACACGTGCGCCGCGCAACGCGCCCTCGAGATCGGCGCCGACGCGCTCCTCAAGGGGACGAAGGTGGACGGCGTGTACACCGCCGATCCCAAGATGGTGCCCGGCGCCTCCCGACTCGACACGATCGAGTACGTCGACATCCTCCGTGAGGGCTACCAGGTGATGGACGCGACGGCGATCTCGCTCTGCATGGAGAACAAGCTGCCGATCATCGTGTTCGACCTCTGGGAGGAGGGCAACATCCGGCGGGTGGTCACAGGTGAGTCGATCGGCTCGCTGGTCCATGGGGGCGCGGGATGACGGTCGACTCCTCCTTGAAGGAGGCGGACCACAAGATGGAGCAGGCGATGGTTCACCTGCGTGAGGATCTGTCGTCGATCAGGACCGGACGGGCCTCGGGCGCCGTGCTCAGCCGGATCATGGTCGAGTATTACGGGACGCCAGTCCCGCTGAACCAGCTCGCGGCCGTCAACGTCCCCGAGCCCAGGCTGCTCGTGGTCCAGCCGTTCGACAAGAACTCGATCACACAGATCGAGAAAGCGATCCAGCAGAGCGATCTCGGGATCACGCCGTCCAACGACGGACACGTGATCCGGCTGGCCTTCCCACCGCTCACCGAGGAGCGCCGGAAGGAGCTGGTCAAGCAGGTCCATCACCGCGCGGAGGAGGGCCGTGTGGCCGTCCGCAACGTCCGCCGGCACGCCAAGGATGATATGGAGAAGCTTGAGCGAGAGCGCTCCATCTCGGAAGATGAGCTCTCGCGGGGAGAGAAGGAGCTCCAGAAGCTGACGGACCGGTACGTGGCCGAGATCGATGAGAATCAACGCCACAAGGAATCTGAGCTCATGGAGGTCTAGGTGCCCGACGACGAGCGCGAGAGCGACGACCTGTTCGAGGATCTGGACAAGTTCTTCGCCCCGATCAAGGACGTCGAGTGGGACGAGCCGGAGGAAGCTGCTCCTCTCCCCGGCGGGGCGCCGGAGGAGGAGCACATCACCGTTCACAGCGAGCCCGAACCCGTGGTCACCGTCCCGGCTTCGACCGACCAGGAGCCCGAGGCGACGGCCGGGACCTTCGAGGACGACGACGAGGATGGGGGTGATTGGTACGACACCGCCTCGCTCGAGCCCGTTGACCAGGCGCTAGGCGGCTCCGCCGGCGACGAAGGAGCGGTCCGTCACGGCGACGAGGCGGTCGACAGACCAGCGGAGATGGAAGAGCCGGACGACGAACAGGAAGCCTTGTTCCCGCGGCCGGCCGCCGATGATGAGCTGGCCGCCGAGGAGGAGCAACTGGGGGAGCGGCCGTCCGACGAGGAGCTCGAAGAGGCCGCATCCCATTTCGCGGAGTCCCTCGGAGGTGAAGAAGCGTTGCCGCCTCGGGTCGTCCAGATCGACGAGGAGAACGCAACCGACCTGATGGAGGAGCTGGGTGCGGAGCCGTACCCGGCGGGCGAGGGAGACGAGGACGTGTTCGCCGCGATGGCCGAGCAGGAGCCGTCACGGACGATCGTCGTCGGCGCGGAGGGTCTCGGCGGGCCCAGCTGGCAGGAGCCGGCGGGGGGGGGGGGGGGGGG
>JALZDC010000039.1 GCA_030862755.1 Actinomycetota bacterium | reverse complement strand
GTTCTCTCGCGACGATCAGCTCTTGCTCGAAGCGGCGGCGCGCCAGGCGACGGCGGCGCTCGACCGCGCCCGGCTGGACGCCCGAGCGCGCAACGCAGTGCTCGACGCCGAGACGAACCAGTTGCGTGCGGCGATGTTCTCCTCGGTCACCCACGACCTGCGGACCCCGTTGGCATCCATCAAGGCGGGTGTGACCAGCCTCCTGGACGCCAGCGTCCGGCACGACCCGACGCAGGAGCGGGAGCTCCTGACCACGATCCTGGAGGAGACCGATCGCCTGAATCGGTTGGTCGGGAACCTGCTCGATCTGGCGCGGATCCGGGCGGGCGCGCTCACCCCGAACCGCCAGCCGGCGGCGATGGATGAGATCGTCGAGATCGTCCTCGCGAGGATGCGACCTCGCCTCGCGGGCCATCGGGTGACGACCGAGTTCCCGACGACGCTCCCTGACGTCTCGGTCGATCCGGTCCAGCTCGATCAGGTCCTGACGAACCTCCTCGAGAACGCCGGGCGGCATGCGCCAGTGGGGACCGAGATCCATGTGAGCGTCCGTTGGATGCACGACGCCGTGCAGGTCCGCATCGGCGACGAGGGGCCGGGCATCCCGCCCGAGGAGCGGGATCGGGTCTTCGATGCGTTCTATCGAGGCTCGTCGACCCCGGACACGCCTGGCAGCGGGTTGGGCCTCGCGATCGCCCAGGCGGTCGTCGTCGCCCACGGTGGTCGGATCTGGATCGACGACGCCGCTCAGCGAGGATGCGTGGTGGCGTTCGAGATCCCCCGCGAGGAGTCACAGCCGTGAACAGGGTGCTGGTGGTCGACGACGAGCCGCAGATCCGCCGCGCCTTGCGCACCAGCCTGGAGGCCCACGGCTACGAGGTGCAGGCGGTCGGCACGGGCGAGGAAGCCGTGATCGGCGCGGCCGAGATCGCGCCGGAGCTGATGCTCCTCGACCTCGGACTCCCGGACCTGGACGGCACGGAGGTGATCCGACGCGTTCGCGGGTTCACCGATCTCCCGATCATCGTCCTCTCGGTGAGGGAGGCCCAGCACGACAAGGTCGCGGCGCTCGACGCAGGCGCGGACGACTACGTCACGAAACCGTTCGCCATGGGGGAGCTGCTGGCGAGGGCGAGGGCGGCGATGCGCCGGGCGCAGCCCAGCGAGCCGCCCGCGCCATCGATGCGATACGGCTCGCTCGAGGTCGATCTCGGCCGGCGGCTCGTGACGCTCGACGGCGACGCGCTCCGCCTCACACCGACCGAGTATCTGCTCCTCGAAGCCTTCGTGACCAACCCAGGCAAGCTCCTCACCCACCAGTGGCTCCTGCGGAAGGTCTGGGGCCAGGGCTACGGCACGGAGACCACCTACCTGCGGACCTATGTCCGAGCGCTTCGGAAGAAGCTGGCCGACGACGCGCAGGCGCCGCAGCTGATCATCACGGAACCCGGCGTCGGCTACCGGTGGATCGCGGAAGGTTCCGGCGGCGAGGCGTAGCATCCCTCGGATGGCGAGGAGGACCGAGGGCGCTGGCGTCGGAGGCGCTCTGAAGCGCCTCCTGGTCGGGCGGGCCCTGTCGACCTACTCCCAGGAGCACCAACTCCTTCCGAAAGTGCTGGCTCTGCCGGTGTTCGCATCGGACCAGCTCTCCTCCGTCGCGTACGCGACGGAGGAGATGATGCTCGTCCTCGCTCTGGCGAGTGCGTCGGCGCTCGACCTGTTGACTCCGCTCGGATCCGCCGTCGCCGCTCTGCTCGTGATCGTGATCGTCTCCTATCGGCAGACCGTCCGCGCGTACCCCCGAGGCGGCGGTTCCTACATCGTGGCGAGAGAGAACCTGGGAACCGTCCCGGGGCTCACCGCGGCCTCCGGCATCCTCGCCTCCTACGTGCTCACCGTGTCCGTGAGCGTCACCGCGGGCGCGATCGCCGTGACCTCTGCCGCTCCCAGCCTCGCCGAACACAAGGTGGCGCTCGCTACTTCGTTCGTCATGTTCATCACCCTCGCGAACCTGCGTGGCGTCAAGGAGGCGGGCAGGCTCTTCGCCGTCCCCACCTACGGCTTCGTCCTCGTGGTGGGCATCACGCTGCTGTGGGGTCTGTACCGGTGCTTCTCGGACGCCTGCCCGCAGGCCGCCTCGTCATCCCTGCCTCTCGACGCCGAGACGAGCCTGACGGTGTTCCTGGTGCTCCGCGCCTTCTCCTCGGGAGCCACGGCGCTCACGGGGGTCGAGGCGATCGCCGACGGCGTGCAGGCGTTCCGGCGACCCCAGGCGAGGAACGCGGCGTCCACCCTGCTCCTGATGGGCGCGATGAGCATACCGATGTTCCTCGGGATCACGATCTTCGCCAGGCTTCTCGAGGTCAGAGTCAACCACGAGCTCGCGTCGTCGAAGTCGGTGCTCGCACAGATCGGCGAGACGATCTTCGCGGGCGGGCCGATGTTCATCCTGTTGCAGGTGTTCACGGCGGCGATCCTGATCCTGGCCGCGAACACCGCGTACCAAGACTTCCCTCGCTTGTCATCGATCCTGGCTCGTGACCGCTTCATGCCGTCGCAGTTCCGCAATCGCGGCGATCGCCTCGTCTTCTCCAACGGGATCGTCGTGCTTTCGCTGCTCGCTGTGGCGCTCGTATTCGCTTTCGACGCGAATCTCAGCGCATTGATCCAGTTGTACGTCGTCGGTGTCTTCATCGCGCTGACCCTCTCTCAGGCCGGGATGGTGCGGCGACAGCTGAAGCTCCGGCATCCGGGATGGCGAGGAAGGGTCGCGACGAACGGTATCGGGGCGGCGACCACCGGTCTCGTGCTACTGATCGTGGCGATCACGAGATTCGCGCTCGGTGCGTGGATGGTCATCGCCGCGGTCCCGGTCATCATCGCGTTCTTCCTCGCCGTTTACCGCCACTATCGACGGATCGGACGGGTGCTCGCCGCCGGCCGCCTCACCGGCGACGTGACGGCGACGAACTCGTTCGTGCTCCTGGTCGGTGACTTCGGACCCGCCACCGTCGATGCCGTCTCCTATCTGTTCACGATCCGGTGCCAGGAGCTGGTCGCGCTCTGGGTGGGGGCCGAGGATCGGCTGGAGGAGGCACGCGAGGCATGGCAACGCTTCGCCCCTCGCTACGGCGACCTCGAGCTGCTTCCGCGCGGGGAGGAGCACCCCGTTCTCGCCGTCCATCGGTTCCTGAAACAGCGTCCGTTCGGGACGGATTTCGTCACGATCGTGATCCCCGAGGTGGTGTCGTCCGGATCGCTGTGGCAGCTGTTCCGGCAGCGAGCGGCGTTCCTGTTGAAGACCTCGCTGCTGTTCCAGCCGGGCGTCGTCGTGACCAACGTGCCGCTCGTACCGGGGGAGCCACACGCCCCCGCCGGAGGTCGGTCGGTTGAGCGGCCCCGCAGCGAGGTCATCGTGCCCGTCTCCAGCGTGCAGGACGCCACCGTGCGAGCGGTCGTCTACGCGAAGTCGCTCCAGCCCTCCTCGGTCGAGGCCATCCACATGGCGGCCGATCCCGAGGAGATCCCGGGCGTGGTCGATGCCTGGCACGACCGGCGGATGGACGTCCCGCTCGTCTTGGTCGAGGCGCCCTTCCGCGACCTCGGTCCTCCGCTGCTGGAAGAGATCAGGAGCCGAACGCACCGCGGCGACACCGTGGTGACCGTCGTCCTTCCGGAGCTCGTGCCCGACCACTGGTGGCAGAACCTGCTGCACAACCAGTCGGCGTTGTTCTTCAAACGGATCCTGCTCTTCGAGCCGGACGTCGTCGTGACGAGCGTTCCGTACCACCTGGCGGCGCCCGAGACGCTCAGCCGCGCGCACGACCAAGCGCCCTCGAGCCCCGAGGTACGCTAGCCACGTGAACATCCGGCCCGCCACCAAGGACGACGCCGACTTCATCGGGACCATGCTCTACGAGGCCGCCCGCTGGAACCCGGACTGGCCACGGGAGTCGATCGAGGAGTTCCTGGACGAGCCCAGTCTCCGCCGCTACCACGAGGATTGGGGGCGCGAGGGCGACGGCGGCGTGATCGCGGAGATCGAAGGGGAGCCCGTCGGCGCGGCGTGGTATCGCGTGTTCACCGAGGAGACACCGGGTCTCGGGTTCGTGAACGAGAAGACGCCTGAGCTGAGCATCGCGGTCGCCCCTCTCCACCGGCGGAAGGGCATCGGCCAGGCGCTCCTGCGCTCCTGCATGGTCCAGGCGCGCGAGGAGGGGTTCCAGGCGTTGTCACTCTCCGTGGCCGTGCACAACCGCTCCCGGATGATGTACCAGCGCGCCGGGTTCGAGAAGATCGGCGAGTCCGGCGAGTCCTGGACGATGCTCGCGAACCTCTAGTGGGTTCCGGTGGCCCCGTCGTCGCGGTCGTCGGTGCCGCGGGTCGCGAGCTGCCGGGGCTCGAGGCTGCCGAGATGCTCGCGCGAGTGATCCGCCTCGAGGATCCGGCCACGCCTCCAACGCTCGGCGAGGTAGACGCGGTCTTCGCCTGGTCCGCCGGGCGCGGGAACCTGCTGGACGCCGTCCCTGACGCTCGGCGTCTCCGGTGGATCCAGTCCAGCTCTGCGGGCGTCGAGGACCTCGCCCGCCCCGTCCTCACCGAGCGAGGGATCGTCCTCACGAACGCCGGTGGTGTCTTCGACGTCGGACTCGCGGAGTCGGTGCTCGGGTTCTTGCTCGCGTTCTCCGCCCGGATCCTGGAGAGCGCACGGAGGGCTCCGGGGGAATGGGTGAGCGACCCGGTGCGCCTCCTCCGGGGAACGCTCGCCCTCATCGTGGGCGCGGGATCGATCGGGACGGAGGCCGCGCGGCTGCTCCGCTCGGCCGGGCTGCGCGTGCGCGGCATCGCGCGCACGGTCCACTCGCCGGACGACGTCTTCGAGTCGATCGCCGGCCAGGAGTCCCTCCACGAGGAGCTGGCCCTCGCCGACCACGTGGTGAACGTGCTGCCGATCACGCGCTCCACGCGCGGGATGTTCGATGCGCGGGCCTTCGCGGCGATGAAGCCGGGCGCCGTCTTCGTGAACATCGGCCGCGGCGGCACGGTGGACGAGCCCGCACTGGTCGATGCGCTCGAAGGCGGCGTGATCGCCGGGGCGGCGCTCGACGTCTTCGAGACGGAGCCCCTCCCGGCGGAAAGCCCGCTGTGGCGGATGCGCAACGTCCTCGTGTCGCCGCACCGCGCCGGCGATCACGAGGGGTGGGAGCGTGACGTGGTCGCGTTGTTCGTGGAAAACCTCCGGCGCTTCGTAGGCGGCGAAGAGCTCAGGAACGTGGTTGATGTCGGACTCGGGTACGCGCCGGGCGGACGATCCTAGGCAGGCGGCGCCAGCAGTCGTTCCGCCTCGCGGATGAACGAGGTAGTTCCCATGCCTCGGTAGAGCTCGAGCGCCCGCGAGAGGAACGGCTCCGCCGCGGTGCGATGGCCGGACGAGATTAGCCGTTCCGCTTCTTTGGTTCGGGCATAGGCCTCGTCCGGGGCCGAGCTTATCTCCTCGAAGACATCCGCCGCGCCGGCGAGGTCGCCTGCGGCCCATCGTCGAGCGGCGTGGACCCATCGGGACGGCAACTCCTCGCCGCCGATGGCCAGGATCTCCTCGGCGCGCCCGACCCCCGACAGGACGACCGCCGCCGGCACGATCCACCACGCCCAGTCCATCACCGGCTCCCGATCGACCGTGGCGAGGATCTCGTCGATCGAGTCGGCGGCCTCCTCCTGCCGCCCGATCAGGAAGAGGATCCGGCCGCGCTCGGCCAGGTTGGGGAGGAGCGCCTGCGCATCCTGCGCGCTGCGGCCGACCTCCACGCCACGGTCGGCATCCGCGAGCGCCCCCTCGGGGTCGTCACGTCCCAGCCGGATCCGTGCCCGGATCTGGCGGTGCTGGACCTCGAGGTAATGTGGAGCGCCGGCCTCCATCCGGGCGAGCTCGGCGTCGACGATCTGGAGCGATTCATCCCATCGGCCGACGAGGAAGAGGTCGAAGGCCACCTCGGCCTTGTTCCAGATGATGCCCCCCTCCATCCCGATCCTCCGCGCGTACGCGAGGTTTCGCTCGTGCACATCGAGGGCGCGTCGCATGTCGCCGGCGTAGAAGAAGGAGACGCCCAGGTTCACGTTCCCGCGTGCGACGTGCCAGGGGAGGTTCGCGGCCTCAGCCACCTCGATGCTCCGCTCGATGTCGTCGAACCCACCGAGGTCGCCCAGGTTGATCCGCGCCGTGCCGACCGAGTTGAGGGCGAACGTCGTGATGTCCTCCGCGCCCAGTGCGTCGGCGACGGCGAGCGCCTCGCGGCCGACGCGGATCGCGTCGTCCGAACGGCTCGTCACCATCAGGTAGCGGGCGAGATGGGCCTTCGCGCTCGCGATCTCGCTCGATGGAGGCCTGCCTTCGATCAGGGACTCCGCCCGGTCGAAGTGGTCTTGGGCCTCGGCACCCGCCCCTCGACGCCAGACGAGATCACCGATCATGAGTTCGGCGTTGGCGGCCGTCTCGACGTCTCCCGCGGCGAGCAATGCCTGCCGGGCCGTGGCGAGGACGTCAGCCCCGGCGTCGCGATGCAGCCACATCGAGCGGCCGAGCCGGTAGAGCATCGTCGGGCGCTCCGGATCGTCCCGGGGCCAGAGCTCCACAGCCTCGGCGTACGCGCGCTCGGCAGCCGCGTACGCGGCGAGGCCGAGCGCGCGGTCCCCCGCGGCCCGGAAGGCGAGTCGGGCCGGCAGCTCGAGGTCGGTCGTCTCGCGTCCGGCCGCGCGAGCCAGCTCCAGCGCCGACAGGTAGTGATGCGCGAGCAGCTCGGCTCGGTCCTCCAACCGATCCCCGCTGAGCGACGCGATCCAGTCGGCGGCGTCCCGGTGCTTGTCCGAACGCTCGCCGCGCGGGATCTGCCCGTACGCCACGTCACGCACGAGCAGATGGAGGAAGGCGTATTCGCTCTCGCCACCGACGGAGGAGCGGCGCGCGCGCCGGACGAACCGGCCTCGCTCGAGCTCGTGGAGACGTCGCTCCAGATCCGAAGGATCTCGCCTGCCGAT
>JALZDC010000037.1 GCA_030862755.1 Actinomycetota bacterium | reverse complement strand
GGCTGGTACGGTCGGGCCTTGTTCGAGGAAGAGCTCTCCTTCGCCCACGAGGTCGCCGACCGTGCGGCCGAGATCTCGATGTCGTACTTCCTGGGCGAGTTCGAGGTTCGGCAGAAGCCGGACCTGTCGCCCGTGACCCAGGCCGACCTCGAGGTCGAGACCACGGTCCGCGAGATGATCGCCGCACGGTTCCCCGCCGATGCCGTCACCGGCGAGGAGCAGGGCGTGGGTTCCGGAAAGCGCGTCTGGATCGTGGACCCCATCGACGGGACGAGGAACTTCGCCGACGGCGTTCCGATCTGGGCGACCCTGCTGGCGCTCCAGGTGGAGGGGCGATCGGTGCTCGGGATGGCGAGCGCGCCGGCGCTGGGTGAGCGGTACGAGGCCGTCCGCGGAGGTGGCGCGCGCTGGAACGGTCGCCCGCTGCGAACGAGCGAGCGGAAGCTCGACGACGCGTTCATGGTCTTCTCGAGCGTGGACGACTGGCTGGGCGGCCCACGTGAAGAGACGTTCCTCGGCCTCCTGCGGGACACACGGCGCAGCCGTGGGTTCGGAGACTTCTGGGGTCACATGCTCGTGGCGCGGGGAGCGGCCGATCTCATGATGGAGCCTGCGCTGCGGATCTGGGATTGGGCCTCGATCACCGTGATCGTCGAGGAGGCCGGCGGAGCGGTCACCACGTTCGCCGGCGAGGATCCGACGGACGGCTCGAGCATCCTCACGGCCAACCCTGTCGTGCACGAAGAAGCGGTCCGACGGCTCTCCGGCCGGTGAAGCGCTGCGAGTGGGCCCCGGTGGACAACCCGGTCTATCTCGCCTACCACGACGAGGAGTGGGGCGTGCCGGTGCACGACGATCGGCGCCTGTTCGAGATGCTGGTCCTCGAGGGAGCGCAAGCGGGTCTGTCCTGGTCGACGATCCTCAACAAGCGGGAGGGCTACCGTCGGGCGTTCGCGGGGTTCGATCCGGCGAAAGTGGCACGGTTCGACGCGCGGAAGGTGGACCGGCTGCTGGCGGATCCGTCGATCGTGCGGAACCGCTTGAAGGTCGAGTCCACGGTGGCGAACGCTCGCGCGGTGCTCGACGTCCAGGAGGAAGATGGCTCCCTGGACTCGTACCTCTGGTCGTTCGTCGGCAGAGCGCCGAAGGTGAGCCGGTTCCGGACCCTGTCGGACATCCCCGCCGAGACGCCGGAGTCGAAGGCGATGTCGAAGGGCCTGAAGGGGCGTGGGTTCAGGTTCGTGGGACCGACCGTGTGCTACGCGTTCATGCAGGCTTGCGGGCTCGTGAACGACCACGTCGTGAGCTGCTTCCGCTACCGCGAGGTCGCGGGATGACGGACGTCGTCATCAACGTCGCAGGGCCGAGACCGCGTCGTCTTCGGTCACCGTCCGCCGGCGGAAGTTCCTGAGGGCGAATCGGTCGCAGGTCGTCTCCGCGGCCGACGCCGTTCCGCGCCGCTCCTTGAGCCACCAATGCATCCATTCGTGGCAGTAGGAGAAGCGCAGGACCTCCTCAGGCGTGCGGAGCGTGATGCCTTCCGTTAGCCAGATGAATCGCGGACGTGTAGTCCTCGAGCCCGGCCTGCGCTTCGCGCCGTAGGGAACGATCTCGCCGAACGGGTAGAACGGCTCCGGGACTTGCAGCGTGATCGAGCGAGCCTCGAAATCCGTCCACGCTGAGAGGTGCGGACGCTCGCGGTAGCGGAGCGGCTTCACGTGAACGCCGTAACCGTCCGGCTCGGGCAGGCCTGCCAGCATCGCGATCACGTCCTTGGCAGAGAGATCCGCAACCGCGGAGGAGACGTCCATCGGAAGGCAGCCTACGGCGGGGCCACTGATAGGGTCCGCCAACCGATGGACGAGCCCGACGGCTCCCTCAGCTTCGCGGATGGTGCCAGGAAGGTCGCGCCCTTCTCGATCGCGGTGCTCGTCTTCGGGATGTCGTTCGGGGTCCTGGCCCGCCCGACGATGGGCCCGATCGCACCGGTCGTTATGTCGACCACGACGTTCGCGGGCTCCGCACAGTTCGCAGCGGCATCGATACTCGGAGGTGGCGGGACGCTCGCTGCCGCGGTGGTCGCCGCCGTCCTCCTGAACGCTCGCTACGGACCGATCGGCGTGAGCGTGGCGTCGTCGCTCACCGGGCCGTGGTGGTCGCGGTTCCTCCGAGCCCAGCTCGTCGTCGATGAAAGCTGGGCGCTATCGGCTGACGGCCGCGGCGGCCACGACCCGAAGATCCTCGTCGGCGCCGGCATCGTGCTGTACGCAGCCTGGGTCGCTGGCACCGCGGCGGGTGTGCTCTTCGGCGACCTTATCGGTGACCCCGCCCGGCTCGGGCTGGACGCCGCCTTCCCCGCCTTGTTCCTCGCCCTCTTGATGCCGAACCTG
>JALZDC010000007.1 GCA_030862755.1 Actinomycetota bacterium | reverse complement strand
CCTGGCAGGAGTTCGTCGAGCTGACGAAGGGTCCCTACTCGGGGAAGGTCACCCTGCTCGACGGGATCCCGGAATGCGTCGGCTCGATGCTCGTGATGCTCGGCTACTCCTACAACTCCGAGGACGAGGGTGAGCTGGAGGAGGCCAAGCAGGAGCTGCTCGACCTCAAGCCGCACATCCTGGCGATCACTTCGACCGAGTACAAGCAGCTCCTGACGAGCGGCAAGGCCGTGATGTCGCTGGGCTGGAACGGCGACGGCGCCGCCGTCGCGGCGAAGAAGCCGGCCGAGTACGTGGTCGCCGAGGAGGGGGGCGAGTTCTGGGTGGACGCGTACGCGATCCCGGTCGGCGCGAAGAATCCCGCGGCGGCGCACGCCTGGATCGACTACGTATACGAACCGGCTCACAACGCAGCGGAGACGGAGTACACGTTCTACGGGTCGCCGGTCAAGCGCGAGCTTCTGAAGCCGGTGATCGATCCCAAGGTTTACAAGAACCCCGACGTGTTCCCGCCTGCCGACCAGCTCGAGAAGCTCGTGCCGAACGAGGTCACGCCGGAGGGCACGAAGCTGCGCGACCGCGTCTGGACGGAGTTCAAGGCCGCGTAGTAACCGGTTGGCGGCAGCGGCACCCCGACCCGAGACCCGCCGCCGCGGGAGGCCCGGCCGCGGCGGACCGCGGTACCCCGGCTGGCTCTCCCTTCCGGCCCTCGCGTGGTACGTCGCGTTCTTCGTCTGCCCGCTCGGGATCATGGCCGTCTTCTCGTTCTCGAGGCGTGAGGGCTTCACCGGCATCGTCTACGACTTCAACCTCGAGAACTACGACGAGCTGATCGACCCGCTCTATGGCGAGGTCTTCACGCGCACCCTGGGGATGGCGACGTTCGGGACCGTCGCCACGCTGATCATCGGCTTTCCGCTGGCGTACTACATCGCCCGCTGGGCGAAGCACAAGACGCTGCTTCTGCTGCTCGTGGTGGTGCCGTTCTGGACGAGCATCCTCATCCGCACCTACTCCTGGCTGATCATCCTGGACCCCGAGTTTCCGCTGTTCGATGCGCTGCGGGCGATCGGGCTCGTGGGAAACGATTACAACCTGCTGTACACGACCGAGGCCATCTATATCGGGGTGGTCTACAACTACCTGCCGCTGATGGTCCTCCCGCTCTATGCGGCGCTGGAGCGGATGGACTGGTCGCTCGTGGAGGCCGCGCAGGACTTGGGTGACGGGCCGGTGAAGGCGTTCCGCCGCGTCACGCTGCCCCTGGTCGCCCCAGGGATGATCGCCGGCTCCCTCCTCGTGTTCATCCCTCTCATGGGCGAGTACCTGAACCCCGTCATCCTCGGCGGCGACAAGACCGTCTACGTCGGCAACCTGATCGGCCAGCAGTTCCTGACCTCGCGCGACTGGCCCTTCGGCTCGGCCATCGCGATGGTGGTGATCCTCTCCATGACGGTGGTGGTCCTGATCTACAGCCGCCTGGTGAGCCGTGAGGAGGCCTACGGTGGGTAGGCGGTTGGTCGGGGGCTGGGCTCTCCTCGTCTACGCCTTCCTCTACGCGCCCATCCTGATCGTCGTCATCTACGCGTTCAACGGCGGGCGCCAGGTGCTCAACTGGGAAGGGTTCTCCACGAAGTGGTTCGGCGAGGCCCTGTCGGACCCGACGATCACCGAGCCGCTCAAGAACAGCCTCGTGATCGGAGTTGGGAACGCCTTGATCGCCTGCGTTCTGGGCACCGCCCTTGCTCTGGCCCTGCCCCGCATGCGGCCCTGGATCCGCGTGCCGATGGACGGCCTCGTCTACATGACCCTCGTGACGCCGGAGATCGTCTTCGGTATCTCGGCGCTGATCTTCTTCGTACAGGTGGGCGTGCCGCTCGGGATGAACACCGTCCTGATCGCGCATGTGGTGTTCAACGCCTCGGTCGTTGCGTTGATCGTGCGGGCGCGCGTCGTCGGAATGGGACAGTCGCTGGAGGAGGCCTCATTCGACCTCGGTTCGGGACCGCTCGGGACGTTCCGTCAGGTGACCCTGCCCCGCCTGACGCCGGCCATCCTCGCCGGTGGCCTGCTCGCCTTCACGTTCTCCTTCGACGACTTCATCACCTCGTTCTTCGTGTCGGGGGCCGGAACCACCACCCTGCCCCTGCGGATCTTTTCCTCGCTCCGCTTTGGGGTCTCTCCGATCGTGAACGCAACGGCCGTGATGATCCTCGCGCTCACGCTCATGGCGATCGTGATCGCCTACGTCGTTCTGCGACGATCGGGCCAGCCCCGGCTGACGGCGCCCTGAGATGGGGACGATCGTCTTCTTCCCCGAGGGCGCCTACGGGCCGACGAACAACTGCGTTGGTATCGCGAGGGTCCTGCGCGACCGCGGGCACCGGGTGGTCTTCGTGATCGAGGAGTCCTTCGCGGGGACGCTGGAAGAACAAAGATTCGAGGAGCGCCTGATGCGGCTGCAGGAGCCGTCTGAGACCGAGGAGGAGCCCGGCAGTTCTGGAAGGACTTCATCCGGGACACCGGGCCTGTGTTCCGCAGGCCCACGATCGAGCAGCTCGGCGAATTCATCCAGCCGACGTGGCAGGCGTTGATCGACGGCGCCAAGCACGTGGACGACCGGCTGCGGGAGATCTTCGACGAGCTCCGCCCGGACGCGATCGTGGAGGACAACGTGGTCGCCTTCCCGGCCGTCGTGGCGGCGGACGCCCCCTGGGTCCGGATCGTCTCGTGCAACCCGCTCGAGCTGGCGGATCCCGACCTGCCGCCGGTGTTCTCCGGCTACCCCACGGGCGACCGCTCAGGCTGGGAGGAGTTCAGGGCCGAGTACAGGCGCACGCACGCCGACATGCATGCCGATTTCGACCAGTTCGTTCGCGAACGACGCTGTCCGCCCCTCCCGGAGCTCGAGTTCATCCACGAGTCCCCCCACCTCAACCTGTACCTGTATCCCGCGGAGGCTGACTACTCGCACGCGCGCCAGCTCGGGACGAGCTGGCGCCGCCTCGACTCGTGCGTTCGCTCGACCGACGGGGAGTTCGAGCTGCCGAAGGGCGATGGTGCCTTGATCTATCTGTCGCTTGGCAGCCTCGGATCAGCCGACGTCGACTTGATGCAGCGACTGATCGACGTGCTGGCCACCACCTCGCACCGGGTGATCGTCAGCAAGGGACCGCAGCACGAGCAGATCGAGCTGCGCGACCGGATGTGGGGCGCGGAGCTCGTACCGCAGCCCGCGATCCTGCCGCATGTGGATCTGGCGATAACGCACGGCGGCAACAACACTGTCACGGAGTGCCTCCACTTCGGCAAGCCCATGGTCGTCCTACCGCTCTTCTGGGACCAGTACGACAACGCTCAACGCATGGCCGAGACCGGATTCGGCGTGCGGCTTCCCACGTTCGAGTTTGAGGACGCCGAGTTGACCGGTGCGATCGAGCGGCTCGTGGGGGACGACGGGCTCGCCGCGCGATTGGGAGCGATGTCGCGCCGAATGCAGGCGACGCCGGGCACCGAGCGGGCGGCGGACCTCATAGCCGGCGTTACCGGCGACACTCCGGAGCCTCGCCGGCCAACCGGCGCGGACGCCTGAGCTAGTACGGACCATTACGACTTTGCCCTCGGGCGAGAACGGCCGGTGGCGGGTTGAGCTCCTCGCACCCGGACAGCGACTGAAGCGACGTTGGTCGTTGGCAGGGGCGCGGCGGTCCTGCGGATCCACCCGAGCACCGCGGGATCAGCCGCGCGGACTTCGACTGGCCGGCCGAGGTGCGGAAACAGGCGAAGCGACTGCGGGCTGCGCCGCTAGGG
>JALZDC010000426.1 GCA_030862755.1 Actinomycetota bacterium | reverse complement strand
GGGTTTCACCCTCATCGAGTTGATGGTGGTCGTTCTGATCATCGGCATCCTGGTCGCCATCGCTCTGCCGACGTTCCTCGGCGCCCGTGAGAGGGCGCAGAACCGGGCGGCTCAGTCGAGCCTTCGGAACGCCCTGGTCGCCGCGAAGACCGCCTACACGGACACGAGCGACTACACCGCGGCGACGAGCCTCCTGCTCGGGGCGATCGAGCCGTCACTGACGTACAACGCCGCCGGCGTGGCCTCGACGGGCCCAACCGTGGTCAGCGTCGCGGTGACAGGGGCGAACTCCAACATCTGGTCAGCGGCCGCGTTGTCTGAATCCGGTACGTGCTACTGGATCATGGACGACGCGAGCGCAGCCGGGACGGGTACCAAGTACGACACGGGCGGTGCGTGCACCGGCACCGCCGCCGCGGCAGCGGCTGGCGCCAGCTGGTAAGCCACTCGGCGAACCAGGCATCAAGGCTGGAAGGGCGGTCCTCGGGGCCGCCCTTTCCGCGTCCCGTCTCCTCCGCGCCTATGAGACGGCCCCCGAGCTCTCAGGCGCTCGGGTGACCCTCAAGTGAGGGACATCGCATGCCGACATCGTGACCAGAAGGTCCCGGGCTCTCGAAGGATCGATATGAGTCGACGCAATCTCATCCGGCGGATCCGTGCGCGCCTCCATGGCGAACGCGGGTTCACCATCCTTGAAACGGTCATCGCCCTGATGGTCGTCTTCGCCTCGTTGACGGCGCTCGCCTACACGGCGTCGAACGGCTTCCGGTACATCGGCTACGGCCGGGACCGGATCCAGGCGACCGGGATCGCGAACCGCGTCATGGAGGACATCCGGGGTCTCGCGTACACGAAGATCACCGGCGGGATCCCGACGTCGGAGCTGACCTCCGATAGCCGGATCGTCGACTGTTCCGGCGAGTACCGCTTCCAGTCCTGCACCGGTGAAGAGATCGTGTCGTCGACCTTCGACGCGACCTACGAGGCTGCCTGGCTCGTCCCACACACCGACTCGATGAGTGTCGGGAACCTCGACGTCACGTACTCCACATACGTCACGAACGACGATCCGACCACCAAGCCGTACCGCGTCACGGTGCTCATCGAGTGGGCGAACGGGGCCATCGGCAACGCCCCCAACAACTCGGTCAGGGTCCAGAGCCTCTTCTGGTCTCCGGAGGGGTGCGTGAACTCGACCACCCACCCCTTCGCAGCCCCGTGTCAGCCGTTCTTCTACGGGCAGGTGGATGCCCCGCAGCCGCTCCTGAGCGTGACGGGGCAGCTGTTCGATTTCGGCATCGATTTCGAGTCCCTGGAGGTCACGCTCCCTGGGGTCGCCGCCACGGCCCAGGAGGAGCAGACGACCGATCTGGACGCCACGAGCACGCTCTCGGGCATCACGTTCGTCGACAGCGCGGGTGAGGAAAGCGCGGGCAACCAGCAGGCCAAGACGGACGCCGACAACAAGGCGGAGACGGCGACGGGGGTGACGGACGGTGGTTCGAGCACCGACGTGACGGTGGACACCCTCTCGAGGGTGGCCACCGGTTGCTGCGGTCAGATCGGGCTGAGGGCCACGGTCGCGGCCGGCGACGTCGAGGGGCGGTCAGCCTCCGTGGACGCATCGGGGGCCGACACCTACGCCTGCCCCACGACGGGGACCCGTGAGACCGACCTCCTGCCTTGCTCGAGTGCCCACGCTCGCCAGGTGGGAACTGCCACCGTCGAGGTCCTCCACTCGCATGTACTGACGCCGGTGGGGGCTGCGAACCTGCTCCGGGTCGTGAGCCCGGCGACGGATACCAGCGTGAAGATCGATCGCGACGCTGCAGCCGTCGGCCAGGACGGCCTGATCGACGTCGTCGCCTCGCGGACCCTGGGAACCGTCCAGCTCGGCGGGTTCCCGACCTCCGGCATGACCCCACCGGCGGGAATGTCGAGCACGGTGACCAGCGACACGAACTACTGCGTGCGCCTCGTGGGCTATTCGGACACGGCCCGTTCCATCGCGGGCGAACGAACGGCCACGAACCCGTCGGCCTCGATCTCGGCCGGGACCTTCCACTACTACAACGGTGCCGGCTACTCGAGCAAGGCCGTCACCGACTCCACCCTCGACACGCTCACGGTCAACTGCGACTCCGGATCCCAGATCGTTGGCGCATCGACCGCGAGGTGGCGCGTGACGGTGGTCGCCGGTGGGATCACGCACGCGACCGCGACGACCGCGCAGACGGCCGATCCGGCCGACTCCCAGATAAGGTGGGACGTCACCGCCGCGACGCAACCGATCGAGATCACGATCCGGTACGAGTTCATCGTCGACGGCATCACGCAGATCAACCTGTCCGCCACCTTCGATCCGGGCCACCTCCTGGCCCATGGCATCTACGAGCCGCCGCCGGCGCAGCAGGGGGCGTAGGAGATGGCCCGGTTCATCTGGATCCTGCGCCGGCTCCGGGGGGAGCGAGGGATGACATTGGTGGAGCTGGTCGTCGCGATGGCGATCCTGTCCATCGTGATGCTGGTCATGACCACGACACTCTCGAGCATCCAACGGGCCGTCGTGGAGGAGGACGTGCGGGGCCGGCTGAACGATCAGGCCCGCCTGGCCCTGCAGTCGCTCGACCGGCTGGTCCGTTCCGGGAACATCCTGTACGACCCGGTCGACGAGTCGGGGAACGACCCCTACGACCCGGCCGCCACGGGGTATCTGTTCCGGGTCTATACCCAGGCCGAGCAGACCGAGGACGAAGACCCACGCTGCGCCCTGTGGCTCGTGAACGAGGAGCAGCAGCTGCTGTACCGGACTTGGCCGGTGCTCGATCCGAACGCTGCGTCGGACTGGACGGTCGTGGCCGACGGGATCGTCAATCGAGATCTCGACGAGCCCGCATTCACGTTGGATCCGGCCGGTAGGACGATCGCCGTGGAGTTCCACGTGAATCCCGATCTGGAAGACCGGCCGCAGGCCACCCAGGTCATGCAGGCGTCGCTCACCGGCCGGAACACATCGTTCGGCTACCCGGTCCAGCTCTGCGCGACGCTCCCGGATCCACTCATCTGACGAAGGAGACGACACCGATGCTGATACGCCTGCGAGACGAAGAACGAGGGGTCGCGATGATCGTGAGCCTGTCGGTCGCGTTCGTCGTCCTGATCCTCTCGACCGTCGTGGTGGCGCAGTCGATCCACTCGCTCGACGCGAGCGGGTACGACCGCGAGCGGCTCCTGTCCGTCAACGCAGCCGAAGCGGGCACGAATCACTGGTACGCGTACCTGCAGTCGACCCCGTCGCTGAACATGGCGGTGGATCCGGGATGCGACTCGAGCTCAGGGCATCTGACGATCGCGGACGTCGTGCAGTCCGGGCCTTCGCAGGCCGCCTTCGATTCCGTCGGGATCTTCTACGCCGCCGACGGCACAACGCAGATGAATTGCTCCACCTTCAGCGACACGAGCTTCCCCTCGTTCGTCAAGGTCGAGTCGACAGGGACGATCAACGGCGCTCCGGCGAGGACGATCGAGACCTACGTGAGGCTGACCCCGAACTACGGTGGCTTCGGCGCCGCGATCCTCACGGTCAACAGCGCCAACTTCTCGAACAAGTTCACGGTGAACGGGAACACCGGCAACGACGGCGACATCTACGTGTTGAACGGTGACGTCACGATCCAGAACGAGATGACGCTCTACGGGAACATCTTCGTACCGTCCGGGTCCGCCAGCATCGACGGAAACACGAACATCAAAGGCAACCTGTGGGCCCGAGACGACGTGCAGATCGATAACCCGGCAACCGTGGAAGGCGCCGCGCTCTCCTCGACGGGCGACATCTTCGGGAGCGGGGCCGTGAGCGACGACGCCACCGCGGCCGGCGACGTCAACGACGCGACGCTCTCGATCGGCGGCATCGTCACCGAGTTCGTGAGCATGCCCGATGTGCCGACGCAGACGTTCCCCGTGATCGGCTTCACCGCATCGGCCTGGACAGAAGCCGGATACACGATCATCGACTCGTCCATCTACGGATCCCAGGCGGGTGCGACGAACTGCGCGAAGGCGTACAGCTGGCTCAAGAACGTCTGGAACGGGAGCGCCTACACGAACATCGTGCTCCGCATCGCGGGCGGCACGGCGTGCACGTTCCAGAACGGGAACAACGACACCATCTCGATCAAGGCGAACCTGGCGGTCATCTCCGACTGGGGATTCCAGTTCAGCAACCAGTCCAACTGGAACGGAACGTCTGGCACGGTCAAGAAGGTGCACTTCATCAGTACCGCGCCGGCTGCCAGCTGCCCGACGAGCGGCGATTCAAACAAGAACATCGTCGTCGGCAACAACACCAACTTCAACAGCTTCACGAACGTCTCCTTCTATACGCCGTGCAAGGCGACGATGAACAACACGAACTCGTTCACCGGACAGGTGCTCGCGACGTCCGTCGACATCGGGAACCAATTCAAGATGAGCTACAAGCCGGTGCTCGTGCCCGGCATCACGGGCGTGACCGGATTCAAGCAGGACATCTCGTACATCCACGAATGACGGTGCGCCTCGACCCCCCTGGGGCGGGCTACAGGTAGGTTCGCCTCGTGGACGAGGCCCTGATCCGTGCGATCGTCGCCCTCCCGCTCGGCCTGGTGGTCGGCAGCTTCATGACGGTCGCCGTCCATCGGCTCCCGAAGGGCGAGTCCGTCGTGCATCCCAGATCGCGATGCCCCGCATGCGGAGCCGAGATCGGTGCTCGTGACAACGTGCCCGTCCTGTCGTGGCTGCTCCTTCGAGGCCGGTGCCGCCGATGCGGCGAACGCATCTCCGTCGTCTACCCGATCCTCGAGATGGCCACCGCCGCCCTCGTCGTACTCGCGGCGATCCGATATCCGAACCCCTGGCAGGCCGTGCTGGTCTCCGGATCGCTCGCCCTGATGCCGGGCATCGCCCTGATCGACCTCCGGCACCGGATCATCCCGAACCGCTTGATGTATCCGGCGCTCCTGCTGTTCGCGCCGGTCGTCGTGCTGGCCTGGCTGATCGGTGACGCGGCCGATCCGGCTCGAGCGGGCATCGGGCTCCTGTTGTACGGGGGGACCCTCTTCGTCGTCGCCGTGGTGTCCCGGGGGATGGGCATGGGGGATGTGAAGCTCGCCGCCCTCATCGGCCTGGTCCACGG
>JALZDC010000413.1 GCA_030862755.1 Actinomycetota bacterium | reverse complement strand
GCCTAGGACCTGCGGCGCGAGCTCGCGCAGCAGGTCCTCGAGACGGGTGTCCTCGTCCGGCACGACCGGAGGCCGCCCCGCTAGGCGGCCTCGGAGGCGCGCTCCATGGCCGCGATGTCGATCTTCTGCATCTCGAGCATCGCCTTCGTGGCACGCTCAGCGCGTTTGGGGTCGGGGTCGCCCAGCAGCAGGTGCAGGCGAGTGGGGATGATCTGCCAGGAAAGGCCGTATCGATCCTTGAGCCAACCGCACTGGCCTTCCTCGCCGCCATCGGTGAGCGCCTTCCAGAAGTAGTCGACCTCGTCCTGCGACTCGCAGCTGACGTGGAGCGAGATCGCCTCGGTGAAGGCGAACTGGGGCCCGCCGTTCAGCGCCGTGAACTCGAGCCCCTCGAGCTGGAACGACGCGGTCATCGCCGTGCCGGGCGTCCCCGGGCCCGCCTCGCCATAGCGGGCGACGCCCAGGACCTTCGACTCGCCACTTCGGGAGCCATCCGGCCGTCCATCGAACACCGAGACATAGAACTCGGCTGCCTCCTCGGCCTGGTCGTCGAACCACAGGAAAGGTGTGAGCTTCTGCATGTCGGTTCTCCTCTTCTCTTCGGTCACGTGGGTGGGATGGTCGGGTCGTTCTTGACGTCAGACCTCTGGCGGCGCGTCCGCGACCTGGCGCACTTCGAGCGGCTCGTGGGTGAACGCGACGACCCGTGAGGCGATCTCGAGCGCACGTGCCTCGTCTTCGACGTCGACGAGCCAGTAGCCGGCGAGCGATTCCTTCGCTTCGGCATACGGGCCGTCGGTGACGACGGGGGCGCCGTTCTCGAAGCGGACGGTTTTCCCCTGGCTCGGATCGGCGAGCCCCTGTCCGTCGACGAGCTCGCCGGCCTTCACGAGGTCATCGTTGACCGTCCCCATGAACGCGATCATCTCTCTGATCCACTCGGGCGACTTGACCTCCATCATGGTGGCCTGGTCACCGAGCATCAGGATCATGTACTTCATCTCATCACTCCCTTCATCCGGCGCCAGCGGCGCTCTCACGACTGGGTCGGACCGGACGCGCCGTTCTCGACATACGGCGAGGAAAGACCGTGGCTGAGGCGGCCACCCTAGCGGGAGATGGAAAGGAGACGAACGGGACGAGCGGCCCGAGGGCCCGCCCGCTCGTGCCTGGGGAGGCAGCGTCTAGCAGTCGAAGTACATGTGGAATTCGTGCGGGTGCGGCCGCAGCCGGATCGCGTCCACCTCGTGGGCCCGCTTGTACTCGATCCAGGTGTCGATCACGTCCTGGGTGAAGACGCCTCCCTCCAACAGCCACTGGTGGTCCGCCTCGAGCGTGTCGAGGACCTCCTCCAGGGCACCCGGCACCTGCTTCACCGAGGCCTTCTCCTCGGGCGGCAGGTCGTAGAGGTCCTTGTCCATCGGCTCAGGCGGCTCGATCTTGTTCTTGATCCCGTCGATGCCCGCCATCAGCATCGCGCTGAACGCGAGGTACGGATTGCACGCGGCGTCCGGAGTGCGGAACTCGAGGCGCTTGGTGGCCGGCTGCCGTGAGAAGACCGGTATCCGCACGCAGGCCGACCGGTTCCGCTGGGAGTACACGAGGTTGATCGGGGCCTCGTAGCCGGGCACCAGCCGCCGGTAGGAGTTCGTCGTCGGGTTCGTGAACGCGAGCAGCGACGGCGCGTGCTGGAGCAGGCCTCCGATGTACCACCGCGCCATGTCGGAGATGCCCGCGTAGCCGACCTCGTCCCAGAACAGGTTCTCGTCGTCCTTCCACAGGCTCTGGTGGGTGTGCATCCCCGAGCCGTTGTCCTGGAAGATCGGCTTCGGCATGAACGTGACGGTCTTGCCGGCCGCCCACGCCGTGTTCTTGACCACGTACTTGTACTTGAGAACGTTGTCCGCGGTCCGCAGCAGCGTGTCGTAGCGCATGTCGATCTCGGCCTGGCCGGCGGTGCCGACCTCGTGGTGGTGGACCTCGACGTCGATCCCGACCTTCTGCAGGTTGCGAACCATGTCCGTGCGCAGGTCCTGGTAGTGGTCCATGGGCGGGACGGGGAAGAACCCCTCTTTGTACCGAGGCTTGAACCCAAGGTTGGGGTTCTC
>JALZDC010000395.1 GCA_030862755.1 Actinomycetota bacterium | reverse complement strand
TCGCGCCACCCCCCCACGGGTGCCATTCGAAGTGGTCGTGTGGTGCCGTGGAGTCGCCGGTGTCGCCGACGTAGCCGATGATCGTCCCCGCTCCGACCCAACCGAGGTCGCCGTAGGAGATCAGGTGCGCGTTGAAGACGTACCCGCGGTTGCCACGGACGCGGACCTGGTAGCCGCCGAGCGGTGAGTAGGATCCCCATGCGTAGCCATCGAACGGAGCGCGGATGGGTGTCCATGTGGGCGCCACGATGTCGCTGCCCATGTGGATGTGGGGCTCCACGCCCTCCACGTTCACGATCTCGCCGAAGTCGTTATGGATGTAGTGCGGCTGGTCCACCGGGCACACGCGGAAGATCCCCCACGAGTACAGCCACGCCTGGAGCTCTGCCCGGCGCGCCTCGAGCGCTTCGAGGCGCCCGGTCGCCCACGAGTTGAACCGGCGCTCCGCCCGCCGGATGTGTTGGAGAGCGGACAGGCTCTGGAGGCCCGGTCGAGCGTCGGCGTGGCGTTGAGCGTAGACGACGGCTCGACGAAGCGCGCTGGAGCGTTCGCGAGAGACTTTGGTGAGCTTCGTGAGCCGCCGCTCGACACGCTTCACGGCTCGGATCCTGTCGCTGACCTCGGAGGCGGAGGCGGGCGCCGCCGCACCGACCAGCACCACGAGCGCGATGGTCGCGGCGGCGCCCGCCGTGCAGAGACCTCTGACTCCCCTCAAATGATCCACCCCCGGTCGGTGTATCCACCCGGGTTCCCTATCGGCCCTGGGACCTGGGCGCTTGAGCGGCCTCCGGCGACGTTCACCCACTACTCGACGGAAGGGCGATAATTGCGGGGTCCATGGAGCACGAGATCGGTCCCCCCGGCGCTCGACGGCTGCTCATCCCGATGGTGCTTGCAGGAGCATCGGTGACCATATCCATGGTGCAGGCGGGCGCATCGAGCGGCCGGCAGCCTCGGCGGAAGCGCCGAGGGACGGGCGTGGACGACGTGGATGTCGCGGAGCTACGGGAACGGCTCGAGCGGGCAACGGCGCGGGCCAGGGAAGCGGAGAAGGTCGCGAAATCGTTCGCGACGCGCCTCGAGAAGGTTTCGACCGACCTGGCGCGCGTCGAGCGCGAATCAGCGGACGAGCGCGACATGGCCACCGCGGCGAAGAAGCAGATCGACCTGCTCGACGTGAAGCTCCAGGAGATCGGGGCCGTCGCCGTCGAGGCTGCCGAGACGCCTGAGATCATGGAGCTCCAGGGTCAGCTCGCCGAAGCTCGTCGGCGAGCCGACGAGATGGAGGAGCGAGCCGTCGATGCGGAGAGCCGTCTCTCGGCCGCCGGCTCGCTCCACAACCCAGCGGCGGAGGTGCTGCAGGGCCTGGAGGAGCGAGTCGTGATCGTCGAGACGCGGGCCACGGAGGCCGAGGAGCGCGTCCGCTCTTTCGAGGAGCTGGCTGCGGAGGGGGGAAGCGGCTTCCGGCAACGGCTCGCGGCCACCGCCGCGCGCAAGCGGGGCGCTTCGACCCCGCCGACGGCGCGTGAGACGAAGCCCGAGATGGATCTGCGCACCGCGATCTCGCGAGGGATGCGAGGACCGCTCACGCGCGCGTCCGGCCTGGCCCTGTCGCTCCAGGGGACGATCGAGTCCGTCGAAGGCAGAGCCACCCTCCGTCAGCTCTCGTCGTCCTTGCGTCGTCTGAACCAGCTCGCCGCCGACCTCAAGGATGCACACCGGATCATCGACGGCAGCCTTCCTCTCAACCTTCGGCGCACGGATATGGCCGCGCTCATGACCGCCACGCTGGAGGATGCAACGCACCTGGAGGACCGACTCGTCCGACTCGACGCCGTGAGGGTCCACGCGCTCGTGGATCCGGTTCGCGTCAGACAGATCGTCGAGGGGATGCTGGACGCCGCAGGAGAACGGACGCGGTCCAGCGCTTCGATCGTGGTCCGGGTTCACGACACCGATGCGGGAGTCCGACTGACCGTCGAGGACGACAACCGGTCACCCACCACGCTCGGCTCGGAGCTGAGCCTGGCCGTGCGCCTCGCGGAGTTGCACGGGACCGAGATCACGGTCGACGGTTCGGCGTTCCGGGTCGTCTTCCCGAGGGATGCGCGTCCGTAGCGCGTGTCAGACGACGAGCGTGTCCACCGCGTACGTTTCTCGGAGCCGGAGATCGACGATCCCGGCGGGCAGGATCCGGCGCGGCCGCATCCCGTTCGCCTCCGCCACGCCCAGGTGGTGCACGCACATCGGAACGAGCAGATCCCTGGCGTACCAGGAGACGACGTCTGGCTTGGAAGCCGCCGCGCTCTCCTGCCAGAAGCAGAACTGGCAGATGAGACGAAGTCGCTGCGGATAGGCGAACCTCGCCCGGTATCCCTGCTCGTGCTCGATCACGCGTCCCCAGAGTGCGACCCGGCCGAGGACCGCGGGGCACCGGGTCCGCCGGAGGAGATCGAGCTCCCGCGTGGCGTGGAGCCCGCAGCTGCAGTCGACATTGGGCGCCTCGTGTGACCACGCGAGCCTGCAGGTTGCGTGCGCGACCTCACGAGGGCGCCACGCTTTCGATCCGGCCGTGACGGGCCGCAGCAGGAGTCCCTCGCCATCCCGGCGACCCGTGAGCGTCCACGAACGCCACGCCAGGATCGGCTCGACCTCTACCTCGATGGGCAGGCCGCGTACGACGGAGTCGGCGGTCCTCATGGTCGAGCCCCTGACGCGGACGCGGGATCCGAGACGGGCACCGGCTCGGGGACGAACGCCGGCTCCGGTTCGGGGGCCGGCAGCGGGTCCACCGAGGGCTCCGGGACGGGCGCGGGCTCCGGCACCGGCAGCGATGCCGGCTCGATCTCGATGACCCGCTTGGGAAGGCCGATATCCATGCCTGTCCTCCGGTGGAGGCCATCCGTTCCCGGGCCTCCGGCCACCCGGCTCGTCGGGAGCGTACCCCGCGGGGCCCGTTCGTGCGTGGGCCTTTCAACGTACCTAGGCCGGCGCCAGGCGGTAGACGCCTCCGAAGTCGCTGAAGTAGATCCGTCCGTTCGGTCCAGCCTCGAGCGAGAGGACGGGTTTCGGCCGATCGAGGACCAGGAGCGGGCCTGCGTCGAATCCGGTCCGGTTCGGGTTCAGGTCGAATCGGCGGATCCTGCCGTCGTTCACGGCCCCGACCAGCAGATCGCCGTCGAACGCCGGGCCGAGGCCGCACGCGTTGCAGAAGACGAGACCGGTCAAGCCCACTGTGTCGGCGAACGTGTACCTCGGTAGGACCCTCGGGGCCGGTCCGCTGTTGTTCGTGTTCGGACAGCTCTGTCTCGGCCCCCACCCATGGTTGCGGCCCTTCAGGATGCGGTTCACCTCATCGTTGCAGCTGGGCCCGTTGTCCTGCTCCCAGAGTCGCCCGTTCCGCAGGTCGAACGCGAACCCGATCGAGTTGCGGATCCCGTACGCCCAGATCCGTTTGCGAAGGGGGTTCGTTGCCGGGATCGAGCCGTCCGGGTTCAGGCGGAGGATCTTGCCCCTTAGATTGCCCGTTCGATCCTGGGAGTTCGACGGATGGGCGTTGTCGCCGATCACCACGTACAGCTTCTCGTCCGGGCCGAAGAGGATCCGACCGCCGTTGTGATTGCTTGCGGGACCGGCGGCGACCGACAGGAGCCGCCGGACCCCGACCCCTCGGCCGTTCTCCACCCTGATCCGAAGGACCTGGTTGCGGAGACCGTCAGGGGTGTTCCTCGTCGCGAAGACGTACACGAATGATCGGGTCGGCCAGTTCGGGTGCAGGGCCACCCCGAGCGCTCCTCGCTCCCCTTCGGAGTTGACCTGCATGATCCGGTGGACCCGGCGGTCGATGTCGGTCTTCAGATCCCGGAATCGCAACCATCCGGTGTGCCGCTCGAGATAGACCAGCCGACTTCGGGGCGTGAACGTGAAGCCGACCGGGCTGGCCAGGCCCGACGCGACGCGGATCGCCCTGGGTCTCGCGATCGCCGGTCCGGTCGTGGTCATCACGAGCCCCGCGACGAGCAGGGGCACCAGCGCCGCCAGGATCCCCATCCTTCGCATGTCGTTCGCTCCTTCCGCTGCGAGTATCGGCGCCGTGGCGACGGCACCCCCTTCGATGTTCGGCGTGCCGGCTCTCCGGTCGGAAGATCCCCGGTTCCTCCGGGGCGAGGGCCGTTACCTCGACAACATCGACATCCCCGGGGCCCTGCACGCCGCCTTCGTTCGTTCCATCATGCCGCACGCGAGGCTCACCGGGATCGACGTGTCCACAGCGCGCGGTTCGCCCGGGGTCGTGGGAGTCTACGTCGCAGCCGACCTGGACCTCGCACCGCTCCCGCCATCCGGAACGGTCGAGGGCGACCCGGATGGGGAGCTCGAAGGTTTGTTCAGCCGCGAGCCCCTCGCGCGCCACACCGTCCGTTTCGTGGGCGAGATCGTCGCCGTCGTGGTCGCCGAGACTCTCTCACAGGCCGTCGACGCGGCGGAGATGGTCGGAGTCGAATACGAGGAGCTGCCCGTCGTGGTGGACGTCGAGTCGGCGTCGGCGGATGGGGCACCGCTGCTCTGGCCGGAGTTCGGGTCCAACGTCGCGCATTCGTTCGGCACGGAGTCCGATTGGGACCTATTCGAGCGTGCGGACGTCGTGGTGCGAGGTCGGTTCGTGAACCAGCGGGTCGCGCCGGCGCCGATGGAGACGAACGGGATCGCGGTGGTTCCTGAAGAGGATGGAGCGTTCACGGTATGGGTCTCGACGCAGGTTCCCTTCGACGTGCGGGACGACCTGGCACAGACGCTGGGGGTCGGCCGCGATAGAGTGCGCGCGATCGCGCCCGACGTCGGGGGTGCCTTCGGGGCCAAGCTGCAGGTCTACGCCGAGTACCACACGGTGGCGGCGATCGCGTCCAGGCTCGGCCGGCCCGTGCGCTGGCAGGAGACGCGTTCGGAGTCGATGGTCTCGCTCACGCACGGCCGGGCTCAGGTCCAGACCGTGGAGCTCGGCGCCAGCCGCGACGGCAACCTGGTCGGTCTCCGAGCCGAGATCCTCGCCGACATGGGGGCGTACCCGATCGGCGCGTTCATGCCCGGCACGACCCAGGAGATGCTGTGCGGCGTCTACCGGATCCCGCGCATCGTGAGCGGTGGGCGAAGCGTGGTCACGAACACCACGCCGGTGGCCCCCTACCGGGGCGCGGGCCGCCCAGAGGCCACCGCGCTCATCGAGCGGGCGATGGACATGCTCGCCGCCGAGGTGGACATGGATCCGGTAGATCTCCGAAGGAGGAACTTCATCCGTCCCGAGGAGTTCCCCCACACGACCGCTTCCGGTGTCACCTACGACACCGGTGACTATGAGAAGTCGCTGGACGAGGCGCTCCGCCTCGCTGGATACGAAGCGCTGCGAGCGGAGCAGGCGACGCGGCGTGCACGCGGCAACGAGGTCTGTCTCGGCATCGGCGTGGCGACCTACGTCGAGATCACCGCCTTCGGCGGCCGGGAGTTCGCCGCCGTCGAGGTCGGCGCCGACAGCCACGCGACGGTATCGGTCGGAACGACTCCGGCGGGACACGGCCACGAGACCGCGTTCGCGCAGCTCGCGTCCGCGTCGCTCGGGATCCCGTTCGAAGACGTGACCGTCGTCCATTCGGACACGGGGCGCGTAGCGCGCGGCGAGGGGTCGTGGGGCTCGCGCTCGCTGCAGATCGGCGGGTCCTCCATGTTCGAACAGGCCGAGGCGGTCGTGGAGCAAGGCCGCGAGCTGGCCGCCGCGCTGTTGGAGGTGGACGCGGCCGACGTCGAACGGGTCGAGGGCGGATTCGCGATCGTCGGCGCGCCCGACCGCAGCGTCGGATGGAGCGAGGTGGCCCGTGCCAACGGCGGGGCACTCCGCGCCGAGGGTCGCTTCCGCCAACGCGGGTCGACGTTCCCGTTCGGAGCTCATGTCGCGGTGGTGGAGGTGGACACCGCGACGGGGGAGGTGCGGCTGCTCCGCCACGTCGCCGTCGATGACTGCGGCCGGATCTTGAACCCTGCGCTCGTGAGAGGGCAGCAGCACGGCGGGCTAGCCCAAGGCATCGCGCAAGCCCTGTTCGAGGAGGTCCTCTACGACGAGAGTGGGAACCCGGTGACGTCCACGCTCGCCACGTATCAGATGCCGAGCGCCGCCGATCTCCCTCCTCTGGAGACATCGAACACGGAGACGCCGACGGATCTGAACCCGCTGGGCGTGAAGGGGATCGGTGAGTCCGCCACGATCGGTTCGACGCCGGCGGTGCAGAACGCGGTGGTGGATGCGGTTTCGCATCTGGGCGTGCGTCACATCGACCTACCGCTCACGCCGGAACGGGTCTGGCGCGCCATCAGACAAGGACCGGAAAGTTCCTCTGTGCGCTGGTTGGCGTGAGGGGAGCGACCGCCGACATCGTGGGTCTGTGGCGACGGTCAGCTCGATCAGCGATCGGCGGGCTCGGCTCGTGTTGATCCTGGCTGTTCTCGGGGTGCCTTCCCTCGGCATCACGGTGCCGGCGGCGCTCTGGCTCGGGGTACGCGCCGTTCGGCAGCAGCGGCTGTCGAGTGGAGGGGAGCCGGCGATGGGGTTCGTCGCCCTCGTCGTCGCCGGACTGGATGTCATGACCCTCAACTCCGTCCTCCTGAAGGCGTTCGACATCTC
>JALZDC010000375.1 GCA_030862755.1 Actinomycetota bacterium | reverse complement strand
CTCCTCGACGCCGTCGCCGACTGGGCCCGCGACCGCGGGTGCGACCGGCTGGTCCTCTCCGTCACCGAGTCGAACGAGACCGCGCGCCGCTTCTACGAAGCCTCCGGGTTCGTGGACACGGGGGATCGGATGCCGCTCCGCGAGGGATCCCGGGTCCTCACCTTGAGGCTCTCGAAGCACCTCTGAGCAGGGGGGGCCGCCCTATCGGCCCCCCCCGCGCCGCCCGCCGTCAGGGCCTTGGCCGCCTCGAGGTTCCGCGTCACGACCTCGATCGTCTTCACCAGCTCGGTCGCCGGGCTGAACTCGACGATCTCGGTCCCTGCCGTGGTCGTAGCTCGCGCTGGCGATCAGGATCGCCACCCGGGCGGATCCGAGATCGTCGCCGAGGTCGCGGTATCGGCGGAAGGCGCGTTCCCCGGCATCGAACGTGCTCTTCCGGTGCCCGCTGACGAACGCCGCTTCTCCCCAGGCCTCGAGGATCTGGGGATCGTCCGGGTCGAGCAGGGCCGCGCGCTCGGCGGCGACGCGCGCCTCGTCCCACCGGGTCGCGGCCATCGCGCCACGGCTCTCGCGCAGGAGGTCCTGCGCTTCCTCGACGCGCGTCGCCATGGGATGCATCGTCACTGCACGAGGTCGTCGCGTCCAGCCCCCTCGTTACACTCGCCAGCATGAGGAGAGAGGCGGCCGCGGCCATCTCGCCTGCGGCGGCCGTCCTCGGTCTGTTCCTCACGTTCGGCCTGATCGTCGCGTCGTTCTTCCCATTCCTCTCCATCTACTTCGCCGGACGTGGCTTCGACCCGAGCCAGATCGGATTCCTCCTCGGTGGGATGGCGGCGGTCAGGATCATCGCGATGCCGATCTGGGGACATGTCGCCGACACACGGATCGGGCGCCGGCGGGCGCTGCAGCTCGGGCTCGTGGGGATGGTTGTGTTCGCGATCGTCGCGTCCGTCCTGGACTCGCTCGTCGGTGTCGCGTTCGGTGCCGTCGGGATCGCGCTGGCGATGGCGGCCTCGGGCCCGAACATCGACGCGCTCGCTCTCGTGCAGCTTGGCGAGGAGCGTATGGCGGACTACGGCCGCATCCGTGGATGGGAGAGCCTGTCGTACGCGGCGGGGTGCCTCGCATTCGGTTGGTTGCTCGACCTTTACGGTGTGTCGCTCGCCCTTCCCCTGTACGCGGCCGCGGGCGCGCTGATGCTCGTCTGGACCACGATCGCCGTCCGTTCGGATCGTCCGAAGGAGCCCGCGCAGCACGGGCGGCTGGGGGCCGTCGGCGCGGTCTTCCGCACGGCGCCCCGGATCTGGGGCTTCCTCGTCGCGACGCTGCTTGTCTGGACCGGCTTCAACGGCGCCTGGAACTTCGTCGGGCTGAAGATCGATGAGCCACTCCTGATCGGAGTCGGCACTGCGTTGGGCGGATTGACGGAGGTGGGCGTGATGCGGCTCTCCTCGCGCCTGCATCGGCGACTGGGTCTCCGCAAGGTGTACGCACTCGGATGCACGATCTACGCGACCGGCTTCCTCCTCTGGGGCCTCGTCGAGAGCCGCACGATCGTGTCGCTGCTCGCCGTCTTCGAGGGAGCCGGCTTCTCGCTGCTGTTCACGACCTCGATCCTCGTCGTCGGCAAGCTGCTGCCCTCCTCGCTGTACTCGACGGGCAACTCGATCGCCGCCATGGTCGGGTTCGGGATCGGCCCGATCATCGGGGCAGGGCTCGGCGGCGTGGTCTACGGACGGCTCGGGTCCACGACGCTCTTCATCGGTTCAGCGGTGCTCGCTCTGCTCGGAGGTGTCGCGGCGATGGTCGCCCTTCGGATCCCGGCGCTGGACACCCCCCTGGAAGAGCTGCTTCTGCCCGGCGAACAGGTCGCTCCCGAGCCCGGCCGGCTGTGACCGGCGGCAACCTGCTCACTTTGCAGCGGAGTGCTCCGCCGTGACACGATGACCCCTCGCCGGGCATCGGGAGGTAGCAGTCATGACGGAGAACAAGAAGGACGACGCGAAAGACTCGAGCGACCAGCCCGTCTCCGAGTTCGTCGACAAGGCCAAGGAGGTCGCCGGCACGGTCGCCGAGAAGGCGGAGCCGATGATCGAGAAGGCCAAGGAGGTCGCGGGCACCGTCGCCGAGAAGGCGGGGCCGGTCGTCGAGAAGGCCAAGGAGGTCGCGGGGACCGTCGCCGATAAGGCAGGTCCGGCGGTGGACAAGGCCAAGGAGTCGGCCGGGGAGCTCGTCGACAAGGCGAAGGACTTCCTCGCGAACAAGGACGACGACCGGAAGTGAGGGGGGTCTGATGGTCAGCGCGTACATCCTCATCCAGACCGAGGTCGGGAAAGCGGCGCAGGTGACACAGCAGGTCGGAGGCATCGACGGCGTCGTCGCGGTCGACCCCGTCACGGGGCCCTACGACGTCATCGCGCGGGCGGAGGCGGACGACCTCGACGGGCTGGCCAAGGGAACCGTGATGCCGATGCAGGAGCTGGACGGCATCACTCGAACGCTCACCTGTCCGGTCATCCAGTTGTGAACCGAGGGCGACGGCCCCCGATGCGATGACCCTCAAGATCCGGCGCGACGCCGAGATCTCCGACGTCGACGGCGGCTGGTTCCGGGCGCGCTGGCACTTCTCCTTCGACACCTACCACGACCCGGAGTACACGCAGTTCGGCAGGCTCCGGGTCTTCAACGACGACCGCCTTGTGCCGGGTGCGATCTGGCCGATGCATCCGCACAAGAACATCGAGGGCCTCACGTATGTGGTCGAGGGGTCGTTCCGTCACGAGGACGACGTCGGCGGGCCTCCGGGACCCTTGCCCGCCGGTTCCGTGCAGCGGATGACGCTGGGTCGCGGGGCCTGGCATTCCGAGCAGAACGACAGCGAGACGGAGCCGATGCGGTTCATCCAGATGTGGATCATGCCGGCGGAACCCGGTCTGGAGCCGGGGGTGGAGCAGAAGGTGTTCACCGAGCAGGATCGCACCGATCGGCTCCTGAAAGCGATCAGCGGCGACGACGGCGACGCGGTGCTCATGCACCAGGACGCACATGTCTTCGTCTCACGTGTGAACCCGGCTGTTGAGGTCTCACACGAGCTCGGTGCCCGCCGGGGCGTCTACCTCTACGTGATCGAAGGGGACGCCGACGTCGCCGGTGAACGCATGACCACCGGCGATGCCGCGGAGATCTGGGACGAGCCCTCGGTCCCGATCCGCGCGAACGCGGTGACCGAGCTGATCGCGGTCGACGTGACTCTTCCCTGATCAGTCGGCGTCCGCGCTGACCGGGAAGGGCAGCGCGATCGGGTCGTAGGACGGCGACCGGCCTCGCTCGTCGAAGCGATCCATGCCCCAGTCGGAGACGTCGGCGACCCTCGTCGTGCCCTCGAGCGCGAGGTCGGCGCCGATCTTCGCCACGCCGGGTCCCCACATCATCCCGTGGCCGACCGCGGTCGCGACGGTGACGCCGGGAAGCCGTCCGCCGTCACCGGCGACGACCTGTCCGACGACGGGAAGATGGTCGGGGCAGTACTCGATCGTCGCGGCCCACGCACTGCGGATCCCGAGACCCTTCGCGATCGGCACGAAGCCGTGCATGCGCTGTTCCATCTTCCGTAGATACGGCCAGTCGACCTCCCTCGCCGGCCCGGGGTCCTCGTCGGGGTTCGACATCCCGAACAGGAGCCCGCCCTCCTCCAGCCGCCAGTAGAGGCCGACCGCGTTCTCGAAGACCATCGGCTGACGTTCGACCGCGAAGGCCTCGTGCGGCTCGGTCACGGCGACCTGGTGCCGGACGGCGCCGACCAAGAAGCGGACGCCCACCAACTTCCCGACCGCGCGGAGCGTGGGACCGCCGGTGAGGAGCAGGCGTTCGGTCGCGATCGTGCCGCGGGGGGTGTCGACGCCGATCACGGTGCCGTCGCTCCGCGAGCGGACGCCGACTGATCAGGGAAGAGCCACGTCGACCGCGATCAGCTCGGTCACCGCGTTCGCGCGGATCGGGA
>JALZDC010000367.1 GCA_030862755.1 Actinomycetota bacterium | reverse complement strand
CGCGAGGACCTCGCGCACGGCGACCTCGCCACCGAGATCGCGCCGTACGACGCTCTCTTGATCCGGAGCGCGACGCGGGTAACCGCGGACGTCCTGGATGCGGCACCGCGCCTCAAGGTGGTGGCTCGCGCCGGCATCGGCGTCGACAACGTCGACGTCGATGCGGCGACCCGTCGAGGGGTCATGGTCGTGAACGCCCCGCAGTCGAACACGATCAGCGCGGCGGAGCACACGATGGCGCTCCTGCTCGCCCAGGCGCGGAACGTCCCGCAGGCGAACAGCGAGCTGCATGCCGGTCGATGGGATCGCGAACGCTGGGAGGGCGTCGAGCTCGAAAGCAAGACCCTGGGCCTGGTTGGGCTGGGGCGCGTCGGCACCCTCGTCGCTCCTCGCGCCCAGGGCTTCGGGATGCGTGTGATCGCGTTCGACCCCTACGTCTCGGCGGAGCGGGCGAAGGAGCTGGGCGTGGACGTGATGCCCACCCTCGAATCGCTCCTCGTGCAATCCGACTTCGTATCGATCCACCTGCCGGGCTCACCGGAGACCCGGGGGCTGATCGGATCGCACCAGCTCGCGATGCTGAAGCCCGGGGCCCGTCTCGTGAACACCTCCCGTGGCGGCATCGTGGACGAGGACGCTCTCGCGAAGGCGCTCGAGGACGGCCGCCTGGCAGGCGCGGCGTTGGACGTCTTCGCCGCCGAACCGTCCATCGACTCGCCGCTGTTCGGTTTCGACCAGGTTGTGGTCACGCCTCATCTCGGCGCCTCGACGGTCGAAGCGCAGGACAAGGCCGGGATCACCGTCGCCGAGATGGTCCGGCTCGCTCTGGAGGAGCAGTTCGTCCCGTATGCGGTCAACGTGTTCGCAGGAGCCGAGGTGAGCGAGGCGGTGCGTCCGTTCGTGGGCCTGGCCGAGCGCCTCGGCGTCCTGGTGGCGGGACTGGCCGACGGCGGTGTCCGGGCGATCGTCGCTTCCTACCTCGGACGGATCGCGGAGCACGACACCCGGGTGCTCACGCTGGCGATCCTGAAGGGCATCCTCGGCCGCTCGGTGAACGAGCCGGTCTCGTTCGTGAACGCTCCGATCCTCGCCCGCGATCGCGGGCTGACGGTGAGCGAGATGCGCTCGACGGGTTCGCAGGACTACGTGAGCCAGGTCTCCGTGCGCGTGGAGACCGAGTCCGAGTCCGAGGTCGCGGTGGCCGGGACGCTGCTCGGCAAGAAGAACGCGGAGCGCGTGATCCAGGTCTGGGACTTCGACGTCGAGATCGAGCCCGCGCCGAACATGATCTTCTTCGTCTACGAGGATCGCCCGGGGATCATCGGCAAGGTCGGCACGATCCTGGGAGAGCACGACATCAACATCGCGACGATGGAGGTCGGCCGGAAAGGCGCGGGCGGCGACGCTCTCATGGGTCTCACGGTCGACTCGCCCGTGCCGTCCGACGTCCTTCGGACGGTCGGAGAGGCCATCGAGGCACACACGATCCGCGCCGTCACGCTCGACCGGTGACCCGCAGTCTTCCCGCTTCCTGGCCTAGGCCTCGGTTCCTCGTGCTACCCTGGCCGGGCCATGAAGCGGATCACGACGACACCACGACCCAACGGGACTCTCTGACGCGTCACCCGCGTCGCGCCCCGTAGTTCGCTCGTCGACCCTCCGCATCGCAAGGGGACCGCTCCATGAACCGCTCGCCGAAGTCCAACGTCCGTCGTCTCGCCATCGGCCGCCTGATCTCCGTCACCGGCGGAGCCGCGGCGTACACGGCGCTCAACTACACGGTGTGGGAACGAACCCACTCGCCCTTCATGCAGGCGCTGTCGCTCCTGCTCACGTTCGGCGTGGCCGGTCTGGTCGGTCCCCTGACGGGAGCGCTGGGAGACCGGTTCAACCGACGGACCGTGATGATCTGGTCCGAAGCGATCTCGGCTGTCTTCTTCGCGGCGATGGTCTTCGCGAAGGACCCAGGGCTGCTGATCGCCCTCGCGTTCGGCTCCGCGATCGCAGAGCTACCGTTCTTCTCGGCCTCTCGTGCGGCGATCCCGAACCTCGTCGGGTCCGATGAGGACCTCTCGTGGGCCAACAGCCTGGTCTCCATGGGCGTCCACGCCGGCATCGCCGTCGGGCCGGTCATCGGAGGTGGCCTCGTCGCGATCCTCGCGCCCGGGGAGACGCCCCCGGCGGACCGGCTGTACCTGGCCGGCGCCGTCGTCTTCGGTCTGAACACCATCTCCTTCGTCGTCTCTCTCGCCGTCACGCTGACGGTTCGCGGCCGGTTCGAAGAAGAGCGGTCGAGCGAACCGCAGCCGGAGCACGAGGGCGTCTTGGCCGGGGCCATGTACCTGTTCCGCGAGCGGGTGCTTCGCAGGATGGCGATCGCCTGGCTGGTGTTCGTCCTCGGGATGGGCATGGGGATGGTGGCCGACGCTCCACTCGCCGAGTCGTTCGGAACCGGGGGCTGGGGCTTCGGCCTGCTGATCGCCTGCTGGGGGACCGGCTCGGTGCTCGGCACGGTCGTCGGCCGTTGGATGAACGCCCGCACGGAGCCGGTCTGGATGGTGTTCGGTGCGGCCGGGGTGGCCGTCTCTGCGTTCGGGGTCGGCCTCTTCGGCCTCTTCCCACTCGTGCTCGTGTCCCTGCTCGTGATGGGCACCTCGGACGGGGTCTCGATCGTCGCCGAGAACGGCATCATGCAGCGTCGCACGCCGGACACCGTCCGGAGCCGAACCATGGCCGCGCTCGAGGCGGTGTTGTCCCTGGGCCTCGCCATCGCGTACCTCGCCGCCGGTCCCATGCTCCGCGTGGTGGAGGCGCAGACCGTGTACGTGATAGCCGGTGTCTTCGCCGTTGGTGCAACCTTCGTACTCTTCCCGCTCATCCGTCTCGGGGCCGACGACGGTAGGACGGGAAGCCTAGGAGACGCTGTGCCGGAACCGACTACCGAGGAACGCGCGACTGTGTGATTCTTGCTCTGGATGACCGAGGGAAGCGGGCGCTCAGCCGTACGGCGAGTTGCGACGGCGCGGGGCATCTCCCTCACCGGCAGCGGGGCCGCGTTCGCCGTGCTCGCCTATGTCGTCTATCGACTGACGGGCGAGTCGGCCATCTGGCTCTCGATGACATTGCTGCTCACGATGGGTGTCCAGGGGATGGTGCAGCCGATCGCGAGCTGGCTGGGTGACCGGTTCGACCGGCGGCGCGTGCTCGTCGTCTCGGATCTGTGCGCCGCCGGCGGTTTCGTCGCCCTGGCGTTCGCGGGGACGCCCGGCCAGCTCCTGGTCATCGCGTTGATCACGGCTATCCTCGAGTCGCCCGTGTGGGCGGTGGCCGGCGCTTCGATCCCGAACCTGATCGAGGAGGAGCATCTGCCCTGGGCGAACGGACAGGTGGCGATCGGGAGGCATCTCGGGAGCTTCGTGGGGCCGCTCCTCGGCACCCTGCTGGTCAGTTCGCTCGCCGGCGACGGGGCATCCGCCGACCGCTTGCTGGGCGCCGGTGCCTTCGTCTTCGGTCTCAACGCGGCGTCGTTCCTCGTGTCCGCGTGGCTCATCGGCACCACGCCAGGTCGGTTCAACGACGAACGTCCCGTCAAGGGCGAGCATGCCGGGATCAGAGCCGGTTTCCGCTACGCGATGAGCGACCGGGTCCTCCGGGCGATCCTCCTGGGATGGTCCGTATTGCTCTTCGGCGTCGGCCTGATCCTCGTCGCGGAGCTGCCCTACGCGGTCGAATTCGGCCAAGGGGCGTTCGGCTACGGGTTGATCTCCGCCCTCTGGGGTGGGGGAGCGGCGATAGGCGCGGTGTTCGCGGCGCGATGGCTCACCGCCCGGCGCGAACCCTCGACGCTGCTCTTCTCTGTCCTCCTCGGCGGCATGATCATGTTCGCGATCGGATGGTCGCCGGTGTGGATCGCCGCGCTCGCGTTCATGGTGGCCGAGGGCATCTGTGAGGGCTTCGCGAGCGTGGCCGAACAGGGTTTGCTCCAGCGGCGGACCCCCGACGACGTCCGCAGCCGTGTGGCGGGGGCGGTCGAAGCCGCGACGCTGATCGCGCTCGCGAGCTCGCTCACCGTGGGGGGTCCGATCGTCGACGCGCTCGGCTCCCGGGCCGCGTACTCCATCGGAGGGATCATGACCGTGCTGGCGGCGTTGATCATGGCCAGCCCGATGCGCCACCCTGGCCTCCCGCCGCATCAGGCGGACGAGGCATTCGAATTCGGACCAGTGGAGAAGGTCTCTGCCGACCGGACGGCGAAGCCCTAGGGGCCGAGACGGCTCGCGGGATCGGGGAACAACACGCGGAACGAAGCGCCGCCACCCTCCCTGTCCTCAACCCATGCGCGCCCCCCGTGGGCCTCGGCGAACCGCGCCACCAGGGAAAGACCCACGCCGAGGCCGGGTGAAGGCGCCGCTCGCTCTCCTCGCTCGAAGGGCTCGAAGAGACGGTCGCGCTCGTCGGGAGCCACCCCCGGCCCGTCGTCCTCGACCCTGAGGACCACGCCGTTGTGCACGCGCCGCGCGCCGACCCAGATCGACGACGTCGGTGGGGTGTGCTTGACGGCGTTCACGAGCAGGTTCTCGATGATCCTGACCACCATAGACTCGTCGATCCACGCGTCGATCGGCTCGGCCTGCACGTGGACGTTCCGCTCCTCGAGCACGTCGGACTCGGCCACCGTGCGACCGAGCAGGACGCCCAGATCCATCCGCTCCCGACGTGGCTGCACCTGTCCACGGGTCAGGCGATCCATGTCCAGCAGGTCGTTGACCATCGCCGTGAGGCGCCTCGCCTTCTTCGAGAGGCTCCGGGTCAGCTGCCGGCGATCCTCCTCCGGGATCCCCAGCTCGTCGGCGCTCTCCAGGGTGATCGCGCTCCCGAGGATCGCCGCCAGCGGCGTCCGCAGATCGTGCGAGACGGCGGTCAGGAAGGTGTTCTTCATGTCGTCGGCCTCGCGGAGCCGATCGACCGCACGGCGTTCCATGTCGAGCGCCTGCGCCAGTTCCTGCTCGGCGCGCTTCTGCTCGCTGATGTCGTAGAGCACGCCCTGCCAGAACAGAGGCGTGCCGTCCTCGTCCCGGATCAGCACGGTCTCGTCATGGACCCACACGATCCGTCCGTCCCGGGCGATCATCCGATAGTCCTCGCTGAAGCCGCCGGCATCATAGGAGCGTGCGGCCGCCTCGATGGCGCGCTCACGATCCTCGGGGTGGAGGAGCTCGCGCCACAGGGTCGGGTTCGCCTGCCGCTCCTCCGGGGTGTAGCCGAACAGCTCCTCGTACTGTGGGCTCATGTAGAAGGGTGCGTCGTCCGAGCCTCCCTCACCTTCGATGTAGACCACGGCGGGGATCCGCTCCGCGAGAGACTTGAACTTCACCGCCTCCGACCGAAGTTCCGACTCGAGCCTCTTCTGCTCTGAGATGTCGACGTATAGCCCTTGCACGTACGCGGGATGTCCCGCTTCGTCCTTGACCACGGTCCCCTGGTCGCGGATCCACACGACGCTTCCATCGGGTCGGATCATCCGGTACTCGAGGTTGAAGGGAACGCCGACCCGCACCGCCTCGTGGAGCTTCCGGAGCGCGGCCTCGCGATCGTCAGGATGGAGATGTGCAGCCCACGCATCGTCGCTCATGAACGCGTCGGCGGAGAGCCCGAGCACGTTCTCGACCTGCGGGCTCACGTAGATCGACGACATCTCCTCGTCGGCCGTATCCATGTAGGTCACCGCGGGCAGCTGCTCCACCAGATTGCGATACCTGCGCTCGAGCTCCTCGAGCTGGAGCTCGGCCTTCTTCCGCTGCGTGATGTCGAAGAAGAACCCGAGGACGTACTCGGGTTCGCCCACATCGTTGCGAATGGTCGTCGCGGAGTCGCGCACCCAGATCTCACGACCGTCGTCACGGATCATCCGGTACTCGAGGGTGAACGGCTCGCCGGAGCGGACGCCCTCGACCGTTTCCCGGTGTGCTCGGTCGCGATCCTCGGGATGTACGCGCTCCGCCCACTCCTGCCCGGTCGCCCCGGACGGGCGTCCGAGCAGGTCGTTGATCTGCGGACTCACGAAAAGGTTGGCCAGGCTCTCGTTCGGAGCATCGATGTACGTCACGATCGGGAGCTGCTCGATGAGGGTGCGGTAGCGCTGCTCGACCTGGGCGGCACGCGTTTCCGCCTCCTTCTCGCGTGTGATGTCCACGATGAGCCCGATCCAGTGCGCCGGGCGTCCCTCCGTCGCCGGGACATGGACGGCCTCGTCCCGAACCCAGACGACGTGACCGTCCGCCGCGACCATCCGGTATTCCTCCAGATACGACGACGCCTTGTTCGCGGCCTCCTCGGCCGCTTCCACGCGATCACGGTCATCGGGGTGCACGAGGCTTAACCAGAAGTCCCTGGATCCGAGGAACCGTTCCGGCGGATGGCCGGTCAGTCCCTCGATCCGTGGGCTCATGTACGCCGTGGGTCCGGTCAGCCCCTCGGCCTCGACGTAGGCCACGCCGGGCATCGAACCGAGCAGGTGATGGAAGCCCGGATCGATCTCCGGGAAGTCGGGCGCGAGGGGCGTCGGGGTGCTCATGGATCGCTCAGATCCTCATCGGTCGGGTCCATGGATACATCGGCGCCCTCGGCCCTCGACGTGAATGTTCCCCCCGGCCCGCCCTGCGGGCCGGGAAACGTGCCCACGTCGGCTCAGCTCCTTCCGAGTTGCCGTACTCTCGTGCCGGTCCTCGACGTCGCCTGCATCGTAGGCTCCGGCGGTCCCTTCACCGAGGAGCCTCGATGTCAGAGACGTTCACGTTCTACATCCAACCCTGGTACCGGAAGTCCCCTTACTTCGAATCGACGAAGCGCGCCGGCTGCCGCAGCTGGGGTCTCTACAACCACATGCTGCTTCCGACCCTGTACGAAGATCCTGTCACCGAGTACTGGGCGCTCCTCACCCACGTGACGATGTGGGACGTGGCGGCCGAGCGATGCGTCGAGATCTCCGGCTCGGACGCGTTGGAGTTCACCAACCTGCTCACGTGCCGCGACCTCACGACCTGCGCGGTCGGCCAGTGCAAGTACGCGCTGCTGACGGACGACAACGGGGTCATCGTCAACGACCCCGTGCTGCTGCGGCTCGAGGAGGATCGCTTCTGGCTCGCCCTCGCGGACTCGGACGCGCTGTTGTTCGCCAAGGGCGTGGGCGCACTGGCCAAGATGGACGTCGACATCGTCGAGGCGGATGTGTCGCCGATGCAGATCCAGGGCCCGAGCTCAAAGGATGTCGTCCGTGACCTCTTCGGCCACGGGATCGCCGACCTCCGGTACTACTGGTGCGCCGAGGCCGAGCTGAACGGCATCCCGGTCGTCGTATCGCGTACCGGCTGGACGGGGGAGGTGGGCTACGAGATCTACCTGCGAGACTCCTCGCGGGGCGACGAGCTGTGGCGGCTCGTCGAGGAGGCGGGTGCGCCCTTCGGTATCCGCGCGATCGCGCCTTCGGAGGCACGCCGGATCGAAGCGGGCATCTTCAATCACGGATCGGACATGCGCACGGAGGACACCCCGTTCCACGTCACCGGGCTGGAGCGCCTCGTCGAGCTCGAGCAGGACGGTGACTTCATCGGGAGAGGCGCGCTTCGGCGGATCGCCGACGAAGGCGTCGATCGCAAGCTCGTCGGGATCGACATCGAGGGCGCACGGATGACGGACGAGGGAGCGCTCAACGACCTCTGGCCCGTCCACGAGCCCGGCGGCGGTCCGATCGGACGGGTAACCGCGGGAGCCTGGTCGCCGCGCCTCGAGCGGAACATTGGCTACGCATGGTTGCCGGTGTCGCACATGGAGATCGGTACGCGTTTGGAGCTCAGGGTCGGGGAAGGCGCGCGCGCCGCCACCGTGGCCGCGTTGCCGTTCGTCGATCCGAACAAGAGGATCCCGAAGTCGTGACCACCTCGGTTCCCTTCGATCGGGCGGTCGAGTACTACGACGGTACGCGAGGCTTGTCCGCCAAGGCGTCCCGGGAGATGGCGGCATTGCTCGCCGACGAACTGCGTGGCCGGGGCCGCTGCCTCGAGGTCGGAGTCGGCACCGGCCTCGTCTCGCTGCCTCTCGCGGACGCCGGGGTCTCGATGGTGGGGGTCGATATCTCCGCACCGATGCTCGCGAAACTGGTGCAGAAGGCCGGTGGCCGGGCCCCGTTCCCGCTCGTGCGCGGCGACGCCACGAGGCTTCCCTTCACCGACGACCCCTTCGGCGCGGCGGTGATCCGCCACCTCTTGCATCTGGTTCCCGAGTGGCGGCGTGTCATCTCGGAGTTGATCCGCGTGGTTTCCTCCGGCGGCGTGGTGATGATCACCCGTGGCGACATCCCGGCCGCCTGGCGCGAGGCCACGGACCGGTTCATCTCCCTGGTCGGCGAGCCTTCCTTCTCCCCGGGACTCGATGCGTGGGATCCCGGCAAGGTCGATCGGGCCTTCGAGGAGCACGGAGCTCGTCCCCGCTCGTTGCGGCCGATCGCCGAACGGGTTCCCCAGTCACTCGGGACGTTCCTCGACCAGATGGCCGAGGGGTTGCATTCGTGGACGTGGGAGGTGGACGAGCCGACGCGCCGGGAGGCCGCCGCCGACGTCCGGCGGTGGGCGATCGATCGCTTCGGGACGCTCGATCCGCCGGGTGCGCGCGACGTGGCGATCGAATGGTGCGCCTACGACCTGTCCTAAGGCGGCTCCGTTCCGACGCGGCTCCGTTCCCGACGCCGCCCTGGCGCCGGGTATCCTGTGAGCCCGTCGAAGGAGGACCCGGGTGCCGATCACGCAGGTCGAGAAGATCTGGATGGACGGCGAGCTGGTGCCGTGGCAAGACGCCCAGGTGCACGTGCTCTCCCATGCATTGCATTACGGTAGTGGTGTCTTCGAGGGCATCCGTGCGTACGAAACAGCGCATGGCGCCGCCGTCTGGCACCTCGACGAGCACCTGAAGCGACTGTTCCGCTCCGCGAAGCTCTTTCACACCGACATCCCGTACTCGCGCGAGGCGCTCACGCAAGCCACCAAGGATGTGATCCTCGCGAACGGTCTCGATTCCTGCTACGTGCGCCCCCTCGTGCTCCGGGGATACGGCGAGATGGGCGTGAACCCGCTCGAAGCACCGATCAACGTCGTGATCGCGGTCTGGCCCTGGGGCGCTTACCTCGGCGAGGATGCGATCGAGCAGGGGGTCCGCATCAAGGTGAGCAGCTGGCGTCGCAATGGCCAGAACTCGCTTCCGGCGGCCGCGAAAGCAACGGGGCAGTACATCAACTCGGTCCTCGCGAAGGTGGAAAGCCTGAAGGCGGGCTACGACGAAGCGATCATGTTGAACGAGGCCGGTTTCGTGACCGACGGCTCCGGGGAGAACGTGTTCGTCGTCAGGGACGGGGTGCTCTCCACGCCGCCGATCTCGGCGGGGTGCCTCGATGGGATCACGCGCGGCTCGGTGATCACGCTCGCGCGAGACCTCGGGTTCGAGGTTCGTGAGGAGAACCTCGTCCGCACGGACCTGTACAACGCCGAGGAGTGCTTCTTCACGGGGACCGCGGCCGAGCTCACGCCGATCCGCGAGGTGGACGACCGGGTCGTCGGCGAGGGGCACCGCGGTCCGGTGACCAAGGAGCTCCAGGGAGCCTTCTTCGCCGCGACGAAAGGTGAGAACGAGAAGTACGCCCACTGGCTCACCTACGTCAGCGACTGATGGCGGAGAGCGAGCAGGAGTATCGACTCCCGCGGACGGTCGTACCGACCCGGTACGACCTGACGCTGGAGCCGGACCTGGATGCCGGCACGTTCGACGGAACCGTCGAGGCGACCCTCGAAGTTCGCGAGCCGGTCACCGAGATCGTCCTGAACGCGAACGAGCTGAGGCTCGACGATGCGGCGCTCGTCGCCGCCGACGGGCGCACGGTCGAGGTGTCGAAGATCCTCACGGATGACGACGCCGAACGCGCGAGCGTGGATCTGGCCGAGACGGCCGAGCCGGGGAGGTGGACCCTCAAACTGTCGTTCCGAGGCGAGCTGAATCCCCGTCTGACCGGCTTCTACCGCAGCACCTATACGGGCGAGGACGGCAAGAACCAGGTCATCGGGACCACGCATTTCGAGGCGACGGACGCCCGCCGAGCGTTCCCCTGTTGGGACGAGCCCGACCTCAAGGCCGTCTTCGCGATGACCTTGGTCGTGAAGGAAGGACTCGCCGCCGTCTCGAACGGCCCCGAGGTGGAGCGCGAGTCGCTCGGCGACGGGCGGGTGCGCATCCGGTACGCGGACACGATGAAGATGTCGACCTACCTGGCGGCCTGGGTGGTCGGCCGGCTCGAGCTCTCCGAGCCCGCCGACGCGCAGGGCGTTCCGGTCCGGATCGTCCATGTGCCCGGGAAGGAGCACCTGACGGCGTTCGCGTCAGAGGTTTCGGTCCATTCCCTGAACTGGTTCGCCGACTACTACGGGATCCCGTACCCCGAGGCGAAGCTCGACAACGTCGCGCTTCCGGACTTCGCGCAGGGCGCGATGGAGAACGTCGGATGCGTGACGTATCGGGAGCAGGTGTTGCTGATCGATCCGGCTCGGTCGACCCAGGAGGAGCAGCTCGGTGTCGCGGAGACGGTGGCACACGAGCTCGCCCACATGTGGTTCGGCGACCTGGTCACGATGCGCTGGTGGAACGGCATCTGGTTGAACGAAGCCTTCGCGACCTTCATGTCGATGCTCGCCGTTGACGACTTCCGATCCGACTGGGAGATCTGGAACACCTTCACGCGCGATCGCACGAACGCGTTCGAGATCGACGCGCTCGAGACCACCCGCCCGATCGAGTACGAGGTCCGTTCTCCCGACGACGCGAGCGGCATGTTCGACACCCTCACGTACGTGAAGGGCGGCGCCGTGCTCCGGATGCTCGAGCAGTGGCTCGGCGCCGATCGGTTCCGTGACGGGATCCGTCGGTACCTCGGGAAGCACGCCTACGGCAACACCGAAACGCACGATCTCTGGGATTCGCTCGAAGAGGAGACCGGTGAGCCGGTGCGGCGGATCATGGACGCATGGATCTTCCAGCCGGGCTATCCCGCGATCTCCGTCAGCCTGGATGGCGACCGCGTCCGGTTCTCTCAGCGGCGGTTCATCCCTTCGGGCGACGACGACGAGACGACGTGGCCGGTGCCGCTGATGGTTCGCCAGGTCTCGGGGGGCGAGGAGCGCGTCGATCGCATCCTCATCGAGGCGGAGGGCGCGGAGCTCGAGCTGCTGGACGCCGACGCGGACGTCGTTGCGAACGCGGACTCGGCGAGCTTCGTGCGCGTCTGGTACGAGGACGAGCTCCGCTCTCGGGTCGTGGCGCGGGCGATGGACGCGCTGTCGCCGATCGAGCGGTACAGCCTGGTCGACGACGCGTGGGCGGCGGTCGTGGGGGGAAGGGCGTCCGCGGGATCCTTCCTCGACCTGGTCCAGGGCTTCCCGGCCGAGACCGACCTGCGGGTGTGGCAGGCGATCCTCGGCGGCCTCGGCTGGCTCGATCGGT
>JALZDC010000358.1 GCA_030862755.1 Actinomycetota bacterium | reverse complement strand
CTACGCGTTCACCGAGCGCTACGTGCTGCCCCTGTCGCACGACGAGGTCGTCCACGGCAAGGGGTCGCTGCTGCGAAAGATGCCGGGCGACGACTGGCAACGGTTCGCCAACCTGCGTCTCCTGTTCGGCTACCAGTGGGCTCAGGCCGGCAAGAAGCTCCTGTTCATGGGGTGTGAGCTCGGTCAGCCGAGCGAATGGGACCACGACGCGAGCGTCGAATGGCTCCTCCGTGAGGACCCTCGGCACGCCGGCGTCATCCGGTGGGTGCGCGACCTGAACGCGCTGCATCGCGACCTGCCCGCGCTGCATGCCTTGGACGTGGACCCCGGTGGGTTCGAGTGGATCGACGCATCGGACGCCGAAGGCGGCACGCTGTCCTTCCTCCGGCGCGGTCCCTCCGGGCGCGACGTCGTGGCCGTGGCCCTCAACCTCACCCCGATGCCGCACGAGCGGTTCCGGATCGGCCTGCCGACGGGAGGTGCGTGGCACGAGGCATTGAACAGCGACGCCGAGGTGTACGGGGGGTCCGGCATGGGCAACCTGGGCCGCGTGGACGCGAAGTCGATCCCCTGGCACGGACGGTCGCACAGCGCGCAGATCGTGCTCCCCCCGCTCGCGTCCGTCTTCCTCCGGCCGGGAGCGTCGTGACGATCCGCGTCTGGCCGGGGTCGCCCTACCCGCAGGGCGCCACCTGGGACGGCGAAGGGGTGAACTTCTCTCTCTTCTCCGAGCACGCGACGGGCGTCGACCTCTGCCTGTACGAGCGGCCGGACGACGCCATCGAGGCCGAGCGCATCCCGCTCACGAACCGGACCGACCTCCTCTGGCACGCCTACCTGCCCGACGTTCGCCCGGGCCGTCTGTACGGCTACCGGGTGCACGGACCCTTCGAACCGAGCGAGGGGCATCGTTTCAACCCGAACAAACTCCTCCTCGACCCCTACGCGCGGGCGATCAGCGGGCCCGTCCGGTGGCACGACGCCGTGTACGGCTACGAGATCGGACATCCGGACGAGGACCTCTCCTTCGACGAGCGGGACAGCGCGGGCGCGATGCCGAAGTGCGTCGTGATCGACCCCGCGTTCACATGGGGGGAGGATCGACGCCCGGAGACGCCGTGGAACCGCACCGTGATCTACGAGACGCACGTGAAGGGTCTGACCAAGCTCCACCCGACGATCCCGCCGGAGATCAGGGGCACGTACCTGGCGCTCGCGCACGATCCGATCCTGGAGCACCTCCGATCGCTCGGCGTCACCGCGGTGGAGCTCATGCCCGTACACCAGTTCGTCGACGACCGCATCCTGGTCGAGCGCGGTCTGTCGAACTACTGGGGGTACAACTCGATCGGGTTCTTCGCTCCGCATCACAGCTACGCGACGCGTACCGTCGGCCAACAGGTGTACGAGTTCAAGTCGATGGTGAAGACCCTGCACCGCGCCGGCATCGAGGTGATCCTCGACGTCGTCTACAACCACACGGCCGAGGGGAACCACCTCGGTCCGACGCTGTCGCTCCGGGGCATCGACAACAAGGCCTTCTATCGCCTGTCACCCGAGGATGCCCGCTACTACATCGACTTCTCAGGGACGGGCAACAGCCTCAACATGCTGCATCCGCGCGCGATCCAGCTGATCATGGACAGTCTCAGGCACTGGGTGGTCGAGATGCACGTCGACGGCTTCCGGTTCGATCTGGCGCCCGTCCTCGCCCGGGAGCTGTACGAGGTGAACCGCCTGGGCACGTTCTTCGACATCATCCAGCAGGACCCCGTGCTCTCGCAGGTGAAGCTGATCGCCGAGCCGTGGGACGTCGGGCCCGGCGGGTACCAGGTGGGCAACTTCCCCGTGGGCTGGGCCGAATGGAACGGCCGGTATCGCGACTGCGTCCGGAGGTTCTGGCGAGGGGATCCCGGGCAGCTCCCTGAGCTCGCCTTCCGGCTGTCCGGGTCCAGCGACCTGTACGAGGCGAGCGGCCGCAACACCTACGCCTCGGTCAACTTCGTGACCGCGCACGACGGCTTCACGCTGCAGGACCTCGTGGCCTACGCGGAGAAGCACAACGAGCCCAACGGCGAAGGCAACGAGGACGGGACGGACGAGAACTACTCGCACCACTGGGGCGTCGAGGGGCCGACCGACCAGCCGGAGGTCGTCGAGATCCGCCAACGCATGAAGCGCAACCTGATGGCCACGCTCGTCTTCTCGCAGGGTGTGCGGATGCTCCTCGGCGGCGACGAGATCGGCCGCACGCAACGGGGCAACAACAACGCCTATGGTCAGGACAACGAGCTGAGCTGGTTCGACTGGGAACGGCGCGACCAGGACATGCTCGCGTTCACCCGGGAGACCTTGAAGATCTTCCGTTCGAACCCGGTCTTGCGCCGACGCTCGTTCTTCAGCGGGATGCTCGACGGCGGGCGCCGCAAGGACGTCATGTGGGTGCGCGCGGACGGCGCGGAGATGACCGATGAGGACTGGTCGGATCGGGAGAACCGTCTCCTCGGGATGTTGATCGCGGGACGGGCGACCGACGAGCGTGACGAACGAGGTCGTCTGATCCGAGGTGACACGGTCCTCTTGCTGCTGAACGGTGGCCCGCGCTCGAGGAAAGTCACGCTGCCCCAACTGGAGGGAAACGGTCAGTGGCGCGAGGTCCTGAACACCGCGCGGACGGGTCACACACGGGTGGTGCGCCGCGATGCCCTGAACCTCGTGGCGCACTCACTGATGCTGCTGAGGTTCGAGGGCGTGGAACGGTCGTCCGAGCGATCGGGGGGCGGCGCCTGATCCAGAAGGATCAGGCGTCGTTCCCGCCTACATCTGGAGCGCGGCTCGCGCCTTGTCGTTGTCGTCGGTGACGACCACGGCTCGGTTGTTCGTCGCGAGGTAGACGGCCCGCATGTTGACGCCGGCGTCCGCCACCGCTCGAGCCATGCGGCCCACCGTGCCCGGCGTGTTCACGTCGCCGAGGATCTCGCTCACGATCGCCGCGGACTCGCTCTCGACCGTCAGGCCGGCTCCCTCGAGTGCGGCGCGCGCGGCGGCGCCGTCGTCGAAGAGGAGATGGATCACGCCTCGATCGCCCAACCCGATGCCACAGATGCCCTCGATGTTGATGCCCGCGTTGCCCAGTGCCTCCCCCACGTCGGCCAGCCCACCGGGACGGTCCTCAACGGTCACGCCAAGATCCGTCGGCATCGATCCCCCCTTTCGCTCGGCTGCCGCCGGTGTACGCCGCGCGGAAGAACGCGTCAAATCGCACGCGGCGATGGGATCGATCCAGTTTGCTCACTCTCCTGCCCGGTATGAAGATGGATGTGCATGTTCTGCTCAACGTTTGCGGCTTCGGTCAGCCGGACGCCGATCGGTTCTGCGTCGCATGCGGAGCACGGCTCGCCGTCCATCTCGCGCGAGCACACGTCCCGAAGGTGACGCGCCTTCCCCTCGTGATCCAGACGAGCCAGCTTGATCCCGCGGACGCCGTGCTTCGCGTCAGCCGGTACATCGAGGACCACGAGTTCTCCGCGCCGGAGGGAACCCGTCCTCGTCCCGGGGAACATGCACGGTTCTCGGTCTGGGGCCATCGATCGGCCGGCGGCCGCGATCAGCGTCACCGAGTCGGATGCGGAAGAGCTCGGACGGTTCTTGCTGGATCCGCACCCGACACCATGGCCGTCCGGCGCCGCATCGAACGACACCACCGCATGAACGACGGCGGTCGTTCGCGATCCTCGGCGACCGACCGGCCGCCCCCAGGTTCGCTTATCAGCCGAAGCCGCCGGGCGGCAGCTCATGGTCGCCTGCAGGCGCCGGCACCTCGGTCGGCGGGTTCACAACCCTCGCCCGCACGGCGGCCTCGTCGACACCAAGGACCAAAGCCGCTGGATCCTCTCTGCCGAGTCCGTCGACGGCGTACAGATCCAGCGGCTCTTCGCAGCCGCCGACGGCCACGAGAAGAGTCCTCCGGTCGAGCCATCCGACCGCTTCGTTGGGCCGCTCCTCCGAGGGCATCGCGGGTCGTGCTCGGTCATCCCTCACCACGAACGCCTGACGCTCGTCACAGCTCTGACCTTCGTTGACCGACTGAAGGGAGCCGCGCGGAGCGAGGCGCAGCTCGTCTGCGTACTGGCCGATCGGCCCTCTCCAGCTGGTCCCGAATCCATCCCGCGTCGCGAGGTCCATCCAATGGAGCTCCGGATATCCCTCGATGTGTTCGGCGGACCACCAGAGCTGGTTACCGTCAGGCGAGAACGCGATCGACGTGAACTTCGTGCCGACCTCGGAGAACACGAGCCGCTGGGGATCCTCGCCCTCGTTCGTTGAGATCCAGATCGATTGCTTGCGCTCTCCCTCACGCACGAACGCGAGCGCGAGGCCGCTGGGGTGATAGGCGATCTGGAGGTACTCCCCTGGCGGCAGCGACGCGAGCTTCTCGACCCGGCCGTCGTCGGTGAAGCGCTTCACGGGCCGGCCCGGCCCTTCTCCCGCGAAGACGACAGCGAGTCCGATGGGATGCCCCCAGTCGAAGGCCGTCGCCTGTGCGTCGATCGCGGGCAGGTCCGGCGCGTCCGAGTCCAGCCCCCGCACCTCCAAGCTGTCGAGCAGCACTCGGTCACCCTGAGGCCCGAAGGTGAAAAGTCCCGGATCCGTCACATCGAACAGGCAAGCGAGCCTGCCGCTCGCGGGGTCCAGCGCCCAGGCCCTGCCCTCGGCGACGAAGGCGGTCGTCTGTGCTCGGTCGGCGGACCCCGAGCACCCGTCGGGAAGCGCCGTGCCGTCGGGCAGGCGAGCGCCGGCGGCGACCACGGACGGCGATCCGCTCGGCTGCGCGGAGACCGACGGCGGACGCGTCTGGTCGACCGACGGCTGCGTGCACGCCCCGAGCAGCAGGACGGACGTGAGCACGGATCGGATCCACCGCATCGTGTTTCCGACGGTACACCTCTGCCGTTGCGAGGACGAGTGTCCTCTAGAGATCGCCGCGCAGCCCCCAGAGCTCGGGGAAGAACCGCTTGTCGAGGGTGGTCCGCAGGTACTCGACGCCCGAAGAGCCGCCCGTTCCCCGCTTCGCTCCGATCTCCCGTTCCACCATCAGGACGTGGAGGGAACGCCAGCGAGCGACGTTCTCGTCGTGGTCGAGCAGGGCTTCCGAGACCGCGAACAGCTCCTGTTGCTCCCGGGCCATCGCCACCAACGAGACCGACCGCCGTTCCACGTCATCTGCCGGCATCGGCAGGCCGCTGGACTCCAAGAGCGCGCAGAAACCGTCCCACAGGCTCGGTTCGGATAGCCGCCGCTCGAGTCGATCCCGCTCGTCCGGCGAGGCCGCGAGATCCTCGAGGAGCCGCTCGTCCTTCAGTCCGCTGATGCACTCCATCTCCCGGAACTGGGCGGACTGGAAACCCGACGCCGGCGCCAGGCGATCGCGGAAGGCGAGGAAGTCCTGCGGCGACATCGTCTCCAGGACCTCGATGTGTTCGATCAGGACGCGCTCGATCGCGTGGATGCGAGTCAGGTAGTGACGCGTGCGCTCGGTGTCGCCGGAGAAGAGGCGCTCGCGGACCGACTCGAGCTCGAAGAGCAGCTGCTTGAACCAGAGCTCGTAGGCCTGGTGCACGACGATGAACAGGAGCTCGTCGTGCACCGGGGGATCCGAGAGGAGCTGCTGCAGCGAGAGGAGATCGGAGAGCCTGAGGTAACCGCCGTAGGTGAGGAGGTCTGCCTCGGTTTCGCTCGTTCGGCCGAATCGCCGTTGCCTCCCCTCCACCATCGCTCCGAGCCTAGCGGAGCGACCGGTGACCCCTCCTCCCTCCTCGATGTCCGAACCCCATATCCTTTGGTTGCCTCGCGGAGGGAGGAGGCGGGTCCAGCCCGTCGAGAGCGACGGTCGGTGGACGACGCAACCGTCGGTACTCCTTGCGAAGTCCCTCGATCTGGATCACGCCCGTCATCGCGTCCGACCGTACCCCGGGTCCCGGACCGGGCACGGAGCCGCGCCCAATTGCTACCGTCCGGCGGGATATCGAAGGGAGGTCCGGTGGACCCGAGCCACGAGATCCTGTTCGAGCCGGTCCGCATCGGCCCGAAAACGCTCCGGAACCGCTTCTACCAGGTTCCCCACTGCTCGGGGTTCGGCACGGAGAAGCCGTGGACGCAAGCGGCGCACCGTGGCGTGAAGGCCGAGGGTGGCTGGGCCGCGGTCTGCACCGAGTATGCGCCGTTCTCTCCGGACTCCGATGAGGCGCCGCTGATCGCGGCGCGGTTCTGGGACGAGGACGACATGCGGGCGTTGCGTCTCATGACAGACGCCGCACACGAGCACGGCGCGCTCGCCGGGCTGGAGCTCCACCACACCGGCGCTCACGCGGCGAACACCCAGACTCGCCTTCCCGCCCTCGCTCCCAGCCAGCTCGCCTCCGATCTGGAGCCGCACGTCGTGCCGAAGGAGATGGAGCGGGGCGACATCCGTCGGGTGGTGGACGGCTGGGCGGAGGCGGCCGTGCGGGCGCGGGATTGTGGGTTCGACATCGTGTACGTGTACGGGGCGCACTCGTACCTGCCGATGCAGTTCCTCTCGCCCTTCTACAACAAGCGGTCGGACGCGTATGGCGGCGAGCTGAAGGATCGTGCACGGTTCTGGCTCGAGACGCTCGAGGGCGTTCGCGATGCGGTCGGCGCTGATTGCGCGGTCGTCACGCGGATCGCGGTGGACGCGCTTGGCCCCGCAGGGATCCACGTCGAGGACGCGTTGGCGTTCATCGATCTCGCTGACGACCTCGTGGACCTCTGGGACGTGAACGTCGGCTCGATCGCCTCATGGAGCAAGGACTCGGGCCCATCCCGCTACTTCGCGGAGGGATACCAGCTCGAGTGGACGGGCGGGGTCCGGCAGGCGACGGCGAAACCGATCGTCGGGGTCGGTCGGCTCACGAGCCCCGACAAGATGGCTTCGATCGTGCGCAGCGGCGCGTGGGATCTCGTCGGCGCCGCCCGACCGTCGATCGCCGATCCGTTCCTCCCGCAGAAGATCTACGAAGGGCGCACCGACGAGATCCGCGAGTGCACCGGTTCGAACGTCTGCATCATGAAGGTCGACGGGTTCGGACACCTCGGCTGCATCCAGAACGCCACCGCTGGCGAGGAGCACCGTCGCGGCTGGCACCCGGAGCGCTTCGAGCCGGCGTCGAACCCCGAGAAGGGCGTGCTGGTCGTCGGTGCCGGCCCTGCCGGCATGGAGTGTGCGGTCACGCTCGGGCGGCGCGGGTTCGAGGCCGTGCACCTGGTCGAGGCCTCGGACGACGTCGGCGGACGGATGCGATGGGTGCGGAGGCTCCCGACCCTCGGTGATTGGGGACGGATCGTCGACCATCGCAAGGTGATGCTGTCGAAGCTCCGGAACGTCGAGGTCGTGACCGGGCGGCGGCTCTCTGCCGAGGACGTGCGCGACTACGG
>JALZDC010000304.1 GCA_030862755.1 Actinomycetota bacterium | reverse complement strand
GGACGAAGACGACCGCTCCGCAGGCGCGCCTGACCCGCGACGAACGGATCCAGGCGATGGCCGATGCGTTCGGGTGCATCCCCCGTCGGCCACTGCCGGCACGTGTCCTCCTCGTCGACGACGTGCTCACCACGGGCGCCACGGCTTCGGCCTGCGCTGCAGCGCTCCACCAGGGAGGAGCGCGGGAGATCCATCTCCTCACCGCCTGCCGCTCGTTCACCGACCGTCCCCCCGGACCGCGTGGTTCGCGCCGTCCGTAAGGCCGTGCCTATACTCGCCGGGTGCTCCCGTCCGGGTCTGTGGTTGCCCGGGGACCCACCCCGGTAGTCGATGCCAGCCGCGGGCGAAACGACCCACGTAAGGCGACCCTTGGTCGCCGAGCATGGAGCGGTTTAGAAGTAAGCCCTGCCCCGGCCTCCGAGAGAAGGTCCGGGAGAGGGTGCGAGTCGGCGGCCCAGATGGAACACACGGGCCGTCGGCGGACACCTCCGCAGGCGAGTGTGGGGTCAAAGACCAGGTCAGCCGGACGGGGGCACCTTCTTCCGGAGGGCCGCGCCGAGGACAGCGGATGGATCTGACCTTCACGGGCCGCGGGCTCCCCGTCTCCGACGATGTCCGCGAGCAGGCCGAGCACAAGCTCGCTCGTCTCGAGCGACTCGAGCCGCGAGCGATGCGGATCGATCTCGAGTTCTCGGCCGAGCATCATCCGAGCCCGGACGGCCTGAAGATGATCAAGGCCGCGCTGAAGATCCCGCGCAAGACGTTCCGCGCGCGTGCCGAAGCAGACGACGTGCGCACGGCCCTCGATCATGTGGCCGAGAAGCTCGAGCGCCAGATCCGCGATCACCACGGCAAACGACTCCGCCGGTGGCGTAGGGGAGTACCATTCCCGCGAGGTTCGGCCCCGCCCCCTGTCGATGCGGACGAGTGAGATCCACGCCGACGGAGACGAAGCAGGAGAGATGAAGCCAACGGGATGACACAGGACGACAGACTCACCAACGAGAGGCTTCGTGTGATGATCGTGGACGATCACGCTCTCTTCCGCCGCGGGCTCGAGATGGTCCTGTCGGAAGAGGACGACCTGATGCTCGTCGGCGAGGCCTCCGACGGCGTGGAAGCGGTGGAGAAGGCTCAGGAGCTCATGCCCGACGTCGTCCTGATGGACGTTCGGATGCCGAAGCGCTCGGGGATCGAAGCGGCGGGCCACATCAAGGAGTTGCTTCCGCACGCGAAGATCCTGATGCTCACGATCTCCGACGACGAAGGCGACCTGTACGACGCGATCAAGGCCGGGGCGGCCGGCTACCTGCTGAAGGAGATCCCCATCGACGAGGTCGCCGACGCGATCCGGAGCGTGTGGGCCGGGCAGTCGCGCATCTCACCTTCGATGGCCTCGAAGCTCCTCACCGAGTTCGCCGCGATCTCGAAGGAAGCGGATGAACGGCCCCAGATGCCCGCGCCCAAGCTCACCGACCGGGAGATGGAGGTGCTCCGGCTCGTGGCACAGGGCCTCAACAACCGTGACATCGCGAAGCAGCTGTTCATCTCGGAGAACACGGTGAAGAACCACATCCGCAACATCCTCGAGAAGCTCCACCTGCATTCACGCATGGAAGCGGTCGTCTACGCGGTGCGCGAGAAGATGATCGAGATCACGTGATCTGCCGCGAGCCCGCCTGATGCCCGACCCGACCATCGAGGCAGCCCGCGAGATCTTCGACGAGTCGGTGGACCACCTTCGTGAGGCGATCGAGGGACTCACGCAGGAGGCGCTGGCCTGGCGCCCCGCCGGCGAGGAGAGCAACCCGATCACGGTGTTGGCGGTCCACGGGATGCACAGCTCGAGGTGGTGGCTGACGATCGCACGAGGCCTCCCGCTCCCGGAGCGCGACCGACCGTCCGAGTTCGAGGCGAAATCGGCGGGCGACTCGGAGCTGCTGTCGTTCGTGGACGAGATGGCCGCGGACTGTCGATCGCGGCTCGATCCCGGCGATGCGTTCGACCCCACCGCGACCCGTCCGCTCCCGGAAGGAGAGCCCGTGTCGGCTGCCTGGGCCCTCCTCCACGCCCTCGAGCATCTCCGCGAACACGTCGCGCAGGCACAGCTGACCCGTCAGCTGTCGCAACAGCGGTCGTAACGGTTCCCGAACCCTCACCAGCCGTTGCGGTGGATCTGTTCCTCCAGCGGGCGCCGCCGGTGCTTCATCCACGATCCCGACGGCTCCTCGTTCTCGGCCCGATATCCGAGGCCGACGATCCCGATCGGCCGGAGATGGGCCGGCACGTCGAAACGATCCAAGAGCTCTCGCTCGCCGTGGGTGATGCCGAAGAACCATCCACCGAGGCCCTCGTCGACCGCCGTCAGCAGCATCAGCATCGAAGCCATCGCGGCGTCGATCTCCCAGAACCGCACGGGCCAGTTCGCCTCCTCGTCCATGCCGAACTCGATCTTGTCCGGCTGCGAGTAGCGTTCGAGGTACCGCCGTGGATCCGGAAGCGGCAGGATCAGGACCGTCGGCCCCTGCGCGATCGCCTCAACGTCCCAGCCGAACACCGGATCGCGGGTCGTCTCCCAGAACACGGCGACCGTCTCCGGCGTGTCGAGCACCAGGAGCTCGAGTCCTTGCGAGAAGCCCGCGGAGGGCGCGCGACGCCCCACGTCGATGATGTTGTCGACAACGTCCCGGGGGACCGGCCGTTGGTCGAATCGCCGCACCATCCGCCGGTGCCCCACCACATCCCGGAATTCCACGAGGTCGAGCGTAACGGTCGGGCCGTGAGGGTAGCCTGACGAGGGATGGAACCCGCGCACGGCGCACGGACCGTGGCCCGCCTGCTCGTCGAGTGCCTCGAGAACGAAGGGGTGGAGTACGTCTTCGGTCTGCCGGGTGAAGAGAACCTCCGCGTGGTCGACGCGCTGGCGGACTCATCGATCCGGTTCATCACCACTCGTGACGAGCGTGGCGCCGCGTTCATGGCCGACACCTTCGGGGCGCTCACCGGTCGGGCAGGCGTGTGCCTCGCCACCCTCGGCCCCGGTGCGATCAACCTGATGCTCGGGATCGCGAACGCGCACCTCGACTCCCATCCTCTGGTGGCGATCACGGCGCAGGCCGGATTGCAGCGCCTCTACAAGGAATCGCACCAGGCCGTGGACCTGGTCGAGTTGTTCCGCCCGATCACGAAGTGGGGCGGCATGATCACCGTCGACGAGGCAGTGGCGGAGATGGTGCGCAAGGCGTTCAAGCAGGCGCGGACCGAACGTCCCGGCGCGGCGTTCCTGATCTTGCCGGAGGACGTGGCAGAGCAGGAGACGGAAGGCGTGCCGCTCCGGGTCAACGTGCCGGTCGATCCCGCGCCTGCGGAGCCGCAGGTCCGACGGGCTGCGGAGCTCCTGGAAGCTGCGAGGGCGCCGGTGGTTCTCGCGGGACCCGGCGTGGCTCGCGACGATGCGATGGACGCGCTCGTCCGCTTCTCGGAGCGATTGAATCTCCCCGTCGCCACCACGTTCCTCGGCAAGGGCGTGTTCCCCGACGACCATCCGAACGCCCTCGGCACGATCGGCTTCATGGTGCGCGACTACGCCAATTTCGGCTTCGATAAGGCCGACGTCGTGGTGGCGGTCGGCTACGACCTCGTCGAATACGCACCCGAGCGCTGGAACCCCGGACGGGACAAGGCGATCATCCACATCCACCGGACGGTCGCCGAGGTCGACGAGGCCTACGCGCTCGAGGTCGGCGTTCAGGGCGGGATCGGAGCCTCGCTCGACGCGATCGCCGGCGCGGCGCCCGGGGACCCACATCGCAACCAGGAACCTCCGGGCGAGCGACTCGTTCGGGAGGAACTCCACTCGGGCGCGGACGACGACGCGATCCCCATGAGGCCCCAACGGATCGTTCACGACGTGCGGGAGGCGCTCGACCGGGAAGACATCGTGCTGTGCGACACGGGAGCCGTCAAGATCTGGATGGCGCGGCTGTTTCCGACGTATGCACCGAACACGTGCTTGATCTCGAACGGCCTGGCGACGATGGCGTTCGCGCTGCCCGGTGCGTTCGCCGCGAAGCTCGTCCATCCCGAGCGCAAGGTGCTCGCGGCGATGGGCGACGGCGCCTTCCTGATGAGCGCCGCGGAGATCGAGACCGCGGTGCGGGAGAACGTGCATTTCGTCATCCTCGTCTGGGTGGACGGCGCGTACGGACTGATCGGATGGAAACAGGACATCCACTTCGGCCGGCGGGCCGCGGTCTCGTTCGAGAATCCCGATTTCGTTCGGTTCGCGGAGAGCTTCGGGGCGAAGGGCTATACGATCGGCGAGGCTTCGGAGCTGCTGCCCACGCTCCGGAAGGCCCTCGACGACGACGCGGTGTCCGTGATCGCGGTGCCCGTGGACTATGGAGAGAACGCCCGACTGGTCGAGCGCCTCGGGGCGCTGACGGAGCCCTTGTGATCACCCGGCCAGCCGAGTCGCGGCTCGATCCGCTCGGGGAGCGCGCTCGGCTGGTGCGCCGCAACACGATCCTGCTCGCCTTCGCGCAGGGCTTCGTGCAGACCACCTTCCCGGTGATGCTCGTGATCGGCGGCCCGGCCGCCTCCCGCCTCACGGGTCGGGAGGGTGCGGCGGGACTCCTGTGGGGCCTCTACTTCCTGGCGGCGGCCGCGGGCGCCGTGCTGATCGGCCGGTGGATGGACCGAGTGGGACGCCGGCCGGGTCTGATCCTCGCC
>JALZDC010000287.1 GCA_030862755.1 Actinomycetota bacterium | reverse complement strand
CACGAAGGAGTGGTGACGTGGAGACCATGCCTGACCACCCACTCCCCCTCATGTTCGATGTCCACCCTGGGCGGGAGGTCATCCACCAGGGTGAGCCCTACCCGGATGCCTGGACCGTGCGCTTGGGAGCGCTGCTGATGGAGGTGGTCGACGCCGACGGGCATCGGTTGGCGCTGGATCTGCTAGGGCCCGGAGACCTCGTGGGCGGTCCTCCCACATGGACGGCCGACGCCTCGGTCCGTGCCCTGGTCACCAGCGGGCTCTTCGCCGCCGGGCCGGTCGCGCTCCGTGACGGCCTGGCACGGCGGGCACGCCGTGCCGCGTGGCTCGCCTGCTCCGTCGCTTGGGACCGGATCGCGGATCGCGTCGCCATCAGGCTCGAGGATCTCGCCGTTCGGTTCGGCCGGCCCGTCCCGGAAGGGCGCTGCCTGGACCTGCCTCTCACGCAGGAGCATCTCGCGGGCTTGACGGGCGCCACCCGAGAGAGCGTGAACCGAGCGCTCGCGGAGCTCGCGGCGTCGGGGCGAGTGGAGAGAACACGCGGGCGGTACGTGATCCGTCCAGCGTCCCACGTCGGCGGAACGCCGCCGCTACCCCTCGGCCTGCAGCATCGCAAGGGAGCATGAGTTGCAGTAGCGGGCCCTGCTTCTGACGATGCGGCCGCAGCGCTGACACGTTCGCGGCGTGGCCGCGGCCCACGGACCTTCCTCCGTCTTGCCGGTGCGTTCGGCCCGCCCCTCATCGGCGAGCTTCAGCAGATGGGCCAGGACGGAGCGCGCGGCCAGAGGGTGCACGTCCTTGGGCTGGTCGGCATAGATCGCCCCGACCATCTCGGCGATCGTCCGAGGTCCTTCCTCGAGGGCCGATAACACCTGCGTCTCCCTCTCCTCACGATGCGCGAGGTATCCCAGGATCCTCTCCTGCGCCCGGAGCACGACCGGCCCGTGACCCGGATAGATGGTCCGCGGCTCGAGCCGCTCCATCAGCTTGAGCGATCGCAGGTACCGCACGAGGTCACCGTCCGGAGGATCGATCAAGGTGGTGCCACGGCCCACGACTGCGTCGCCGGTGAAGAGGGCGCCGCTCGCTGGCTCGAAGAAGGCCATGTGGTCCGAGGTATGTCCCGGGGTGTGGATGGCCGTGAGATCCAGCGTGCCCGCGCGCACGCGCTGGCCGGCGCGAAGTTCGTCCGCGCCGGCCAGCCGGAAGGCATACACCGGCGAGCTCACGCGACGAGCGAACGGGAGCGCGCCGGGCGCGTGATCGGGATGATCGTGGGTGACGAGGACGGCGCCCACCGGTCTGGCCTGGCGGGCGACCTCTTCCAGATGCCCGGGGATGTCGGGTCCGGGATCGATCACGATCGACGGATCGCTCCCCACTATCCACGTGTTCGTCCCTTCCAGCGTGTAGACGCCAGGGTTCGGGGCCAGCACCCTCGTGACCGGCAGCATCAGTCCTGATAGAAGACCGACCGAGGCAGCCGGCCGGACTCTTCGTCGTCGGGTTCGCGGGTGACGATGTGCAGTCTGAGCAACTCATCCGCGTCGCGACAGGTCGCGAGCGCCCTCATCGTGAAGTGGGTCGGCCAGTAGAACAGGAGCTCCTCGGATTCCCAGGCCGACAGCAGGGCTCGGGGGGAAGCCCACCACGCCTTGGCTGCCTCGGCGCCGTCCGGTGCGGGGTCTGTCGATCCGTCCATCCGCACCGCGTAGTAGCGGGCATCGAAGCGGACCGGCACCTGCGCGGGGGCGATCCATCGAGCGACCTCCCGCAGACGCGCCACCGGTGGCGGCGCTTCGTGGATCGGTTCAAGTAGCCGGTCGCGGCCGACGGCGACGACCGCTTCCCGGGTGACCGCCAGCCCAACTTCCTCGGCCAGCTCTCGGAGCGCGGCCGCGCGCACGGCCTCGTCCTCATCTCCGAACCATCGCTCGGCCAGCGGCCCATCCGCCGGGTCGACGGCGCCTCCCGGGAAGGCCACGTAGCCCGGGAGGAACCGGTGGTCGAGCGTTCGTTTGATCACGAGCACCTCCGGTCCCTCCGAGCCGTCGCGAACCCCTATCAGGGACGCCGCCTGGCGGATCTGGCCACTCACAGGCACCGATGCTACCGACGAGCCCGTACCCTGGAGCCGGTGGATACGCTCGACGCCGTCGCGAGCGCGATCCGGGACCACGGACCGATCACGTTCGCCGAATACATGGAACTGGCGCTTCACGGTCCCGGAGGCTTCTTCGAACGTCCACCTGTCGGCCCCGACGGTCATTTCGTGACCAGTCCGCACGTCCACCCGGTCTTCGCGGAGCTGCTCGGACGCGCCATCGTGGATCTCCACGACCGCCTGGGGAAGCCACGACCCTTCCTGCTGACCGAAGTCGGGGCGGGAGACGGGAAGCTCGCTCGACAGCTCATCGAGCACCTTCGGGATCTCGATACGGAGTACACGGCCGTCGAGACGAGCCCGGGAGCCCGTCGTGCGCTCGACGCGACCGGAGGGATCCAGGTCGCCCAGCGAATGGAGGGCTCCGCGCAGCTGATCCTGGCGAACGAGCTCATGGACAACCTTCCGTTCCGCCGTCTGCGCGGCACCTCCTCGGGAACGAAGGAGGTGATGGTTGGTCTCGAAGGCGATCGACTCGTCGAACAGCTCGAGGACCCATCTCCGGGCGACGAGCTCGCCCTTGGAGTCGGAGAGGAGGCCGTGCTCCCGGAAGGTGCGATCGCCTTCGTCGATGAGGTAGCCGCCCGGCTCACCCACCCCGGTTTCGCGTTGCTG
>JALZDC010000261.1 GCA_030862755.1 Actinomycetota bacterium | reverse complement strand
CGCCAGCGCCTCCTCGACCCCGCTGGCGCGGATCGGCGTGAGTCCCATGTTCGTCAGGGACACGTTCGCGATCCCGTTCATCCGCACGGCGGCGACGCCGACAACGGCCCAGTCCTGGGACCGCCTGGTGAACTTCTGATAGCTCCATCCACCCGTCTTCTTCGGCACACGGATCTCGGTCAACACCTCGTCGTTCGCGAGCGCGGATTGGAATAGGCCCGGGAACATGTCGCCGGCCGCGATCTCGCGGGTTCCGCCCGATCCCGCCGCGACGAACGTCGCGCCGAGAGCGAGCAGCACGGAGGGCATGTCACCAGCCGGGTCCGCGTGAGCCACCGACCCGCCGATCGTCCCCATGTGCCGGACCTGCGGGTCGCCGACCTGGCCGGCGACCGTGGCCACGATGGGGCAGGCCTGCCGGAGCGCGTCGCTCGCGTCCAGGTCGTGATACTTGGTGAGCGCCCCGATCGCGACGCCGTCGCCTTCCTCGCGGATGTAGGACAGCTCACGGAGCCGCCCGATGTCCACGAGCTTGTTCGGCATCGCGAACCGGAGCTTCATCTGCGGCAAAAGGGAGTGCCCGCCGGCCAGCAGCTTGGCGCCGTCATCGGCTTGCAGGGCCGCGATCGCGGCCTCGACCGAGTCGACGCGCTCGTACTCGAACGCGGCCGGGATCATGCCGCACCCCCTCGCTGGTCCTTCGCTTCCTGGATCGCTCGCCAGACCCGTTCGGGAGACGCCGGCTTCTCGATCGCCGTCACGCCGAGGTGGGAGACGGCATCGATCACCGCGTTGATCACCGCCGGCGGCGCCGCGATCGTCCCCGCCTCGCCGATCCCCTTCACGCCGAGCGGGTTCGTGGTCGACGGCGTCTGGTGGGAACCGTCGGTCGTGATCGACGGGACCTCCACCGCGGTGGGAACCAGGTACTGCGTCATCGTCGAGGTCACGAGATTGCCGGATCCGTCGTACATCGCTTCCTCGTACAGGGCCTCGGCGACGCCCTGGGCCACACCGCCGTGGATCTGGCCGTCGACGATCATCGGATTGATGACGGTGCCGCAGTCGTCGACCGCGACGTACTTCACGATCTCGCTCGCGCCGGTCTCCGTGTCCACCTCGACGACGCAGATGTGCGCACCGGCCGGCCACGTGAAGTTCGGCGGGTCATAGACCGCGGTGGCGTTCAGGTGGGGCTCCGTGCCCTCGGGGAGGGCATGCGCGTGCCACGCCGAGAGCGCGATCTCGGGGATCGTCTTCGCCTTGTCGGGAGCACCGGCCACGTGCCACGACCCATCGCCCCACTCGAGGTCTTCCTCGGAGACCTCGAGCTCATGGGCGGCGATCGTCCGCGCCTTCGCCTTGATCTTCTCCGTCGCGAAGTGGAGCGCGGCGCCCCCGACCGACACCGACCTCGAACCGTACGTGTCCATGCCGAGTGGCGTGATCAGCGTATCGCCGTGGAGGACCTCGATATCCTCGGGCGTCACCCCGAGTCCGTCAGCCACGATCTGCGCCCACGTGGTCTCGTGCCCCTGCCCGTGGGGCGAGGTGCCGGTCTTCACCAGGACCTTGCCTGTCGGCAAGCACTCGATCGTCGCGCCGTCCCAGCCACCGGCCGCGTACCGCAGCGCCCCCAGGATGTTCGAGGGCGCCAGACCGCACATCTCGATGTAGGTGGACAGGCCGATCCCGAGCTGCTTCGTATCCCCCCGTTCCCTCCGGTCGCGCTGTTCCGCGCGGAGCTTGTCGTACTCGACCAAGCCCAGCGCCGTGTTCAGCGTCGGCTCGTAGTTCCCCGAGTCGACGCTCAGCCCGGAGATGGCCGCGCTCGCTTCGGCGAACGCGGGCTTGAGGTTCATCCGCCGGACCTCCGCAGGGTCCTCGCCGACCCTCCGGGCGAAGGTGTCGACCAGCCGCTCGACCACGTACGTCGCCTCCGGGCGCCCGGCGCCTCGGTAGGCATCGGTGGGCGTGGTGTTCGTCACGATCCCGGTGAACTCGTACCAATAGGTCTCCGGGTCGTACGGACCCATGTAGACCCACCCGCCCAGCTCGGGGATGCCCGGTGTGAGCAGCTGGTAGTACGCGCCCATGTCCGCAAGCTCCACGAACTTCATCCCGAGGATCTTCCCGTCCTCGGTGCCGGCCAGGGTGCAGTCGTGGATCACGCCGCGCCCGTGGGTCGTGGCCACGTAGTTCTCCCGCCGTCCCTCGATCCATTTCACCGGCCGCCCGAGCTTCCGGGCGAGGCCGAGGGCGATCGCTTCCTCGGCGTAGACGTTCAGCTTTGAGCCGAACCCGCCCCCGACATCGGGGGCGATCACGCGGAGCTTCTGCTCGGGGATCCCGGTGACGCCGGAGAGCGTGACCTTCGTGATGTGCGGGATCTGCGTGGAGGAGACGAGGGTCCACTCGTCCGTCGCCGGCACGCCGTACGCGAGGCACCCGCGCGGCTCGATCGCGTTGGGGATCAGCCGAGGTTGCGCGTACCGCTCCTGGACGATCACGGGGGCGGAGTCGAACACCGACTGATCGCCCGCACCCCCGTGGCTCCAGTGCACGACCGAGTTGGTCCCCAGCTCGTCGTGGATGACCACCTCGTCCTTGGCCGCCTCCTCCATCTCCACGACGGCGGGGAGCTCCGTCGCGGAGACGGCGACGGCCTCCGCGGCGTCGATCGCCTGCTCACGCGTCTCCGCCACGACCACCGCCACGGCGTCGCCGTTGAACCGGACCTTGTCGGACGCCAGGGCGTAGTGAACCGGCACCTTGATGTCCTCCGTGATCGGCCACACGAAGGGCAGCGCGCCGAGCTCGAGGTCTCCCGCCGTGAAGACGCCGACGACTCCCGGCATGGAGGACGCCTCGGATGTGTCCACCGCGTCGATCGAGGCATGGACGTACGGAGGACGAGCCAGGGCCATCCACAGCATGCCCGGCATCGTCCAGTTGTCGACGTAGCTGGCCTGGCCCGTGATCAGCTCCGGGTCCTCTTTGCGAAGGACCGGCTGACCGATGAACGTCTCCGTGGTCGACACCACGTGCCCCCTCAGGCCTCGGCACCGGCCATGGATCCGGCCGCGTCGAGGATCGAATTCACGATGTTCTGGTAGCCGGTGCAGCGACAGAGGTTCCCCTCGAGCGCCAGCCGGACGTCGTCCTCCGTCGGACTCGGGTTCTCCTTCAGATAGCTCACCGCGGCCATGAGCATCCCGGGCGTGCAGTACCCGCACTGCAACCCGTGGTTCCGCCGGAACGACTCCTGGAGCGGATGGAGCTCCTCCCCTTCCGCCAGGCCCTCGATCGTCGTGAGCTCGCGGCCGTCCGCCTGCGCGGCCAGCAACGTGCACGATTTCACCGACTCACCATCCAGCAGCACCGTGCAGGCGCCGCAGCTGGACGTGTCGCATCCGACATTGGTGCCGGTGAGCCCGAGGGTCTCGCGGAGGAGATACACGAGGAGCGTGCGGGGCTCGACGTCGGCCTCTCGCATCGCCCCGTTGACGGTGACGGAGACGTGAGTCACGGGGGCCTCCCTTTCCTCGTTCCGGCTGCCTCATTCCGGGGATCGGGCAGGCAGCCGGAGTGTAGACCCGAGTCGGAAAACGGTCGAATCGAGCGGGCTTATCGGGGAGCCGGAGGGCTCAGTGCGGCTGCGCCCCTGCACTCCCACCCGATGCTGCGACTGACGTCCCCCGCGCTCGTCACTCGGATCCAGTGACAGGTGCCGTCGGGATCTTGGGCCGCCGCGGCCCACGCGTCGGCGGTGGACGCGACCGAGACGATCCTCGGTGTCGTGGAAGGCCCGTCCACGAAGGTGTAGCGGGGCTGGAGCGCGCTCAGCTGTGCCGGCCCGGCTCGGAGGAAACTCCCCTGCTCGACGAACACCGACCTCGCGGTCGCCAGTGCCGTCCCCGTGGCCCTCTCGGCATCGGAGTCCACGGAAGACGGGTCCGTACCGGCATCGATCCCTTCGATCGTCACCTCGGACGACGCGAGCCGATGATCGGTCCGGGCGAAGCTCGCCCGCTCGCTCGCCACGACCCACCTCGCGAAAGACGCGACCACGACCACGATGAGCGCGCCGAAGACCGCCGCCTTCACCAGCGTGGGATCGAGCCGTCTGCGCAACGGCACGGCGGTCCGGAACGCGAAGGAGTCGTCCATCCACCGCTTATCGGCTGTTGTCGCCGTGATGCTGAGGACCGTCCGAGGACCGGTTACCAGGACGGAGCTGAGCCCGCCACGGCCCGCGCTCTCGGTGCACGGCGAGCCGCTCCCGTTGGTGGTGACGCCGTACGTGTCGACCTTTGCCACCAGCACGTCCCCCACTCCGATCGGACCGCTGCGCCGGATCCAGAGGCATCCGTCGCGTAGGAGATCGTCATGGGATCGTTCGAAGAACCGGACGTGGATCCCAGTTCCGGATCGTATGCGGAGAGCGCCGGGAGGTCGGTGCTGAAACTACCGCTCTCCGCGTACACACTCAGAGCGACCATGGCCGCACGCCCGATCGTGCCCTCGGCCGCGGCGTCATACGCCCGGTCGATCTGAGAGATGGCCTCCGATCGGGAGCCGGCGATCGGCCACGGTCAACCCGAACCTGGGGCCGAAGGAGGTGCCGGCAGGCTGTGGCCTGGACTCCCCCAGGCGCGCAGGACGCTTCGCGGGATCGCCGAGAACGAACGCGTCGTTCATGCCCTCTATCGATCCTGGATCACCGGACCTGAGGAGGAGGGTGCGGCGTACCATCCACACGTGAGCGAGATCGGTGACGTCCTGGCCGCGATCGAGGCGCTGTCCGCGAAGGGCGAACGCTTGGCGCTGGCGACCATCGTCGCGGTGCGAGGCTCCACATACCGGCGCCCGGGGGCGCGACTTCTGGTCCCGGAGCAGGGCTCGCCTGTCGGCAACATCTCCGGAGGATGCCTCGAAGGCGACGTCGCCGATATGGCCCGCCTCGTGATGGACGAAGGCCGAGGGCGCCTCGCCGGATGGGACCTCACCGCTGATGACGACGCCGTCTGGGGCCTCGGTCTCGGGTGCAACGGCGCGATCGAGGTCTTCATCGAGCCGGCTGAGAGGGCCGCCGAGGTCGCGGCGGCCCTGCGGACCGCGATCGAGCAGGAGAGGCCGATCAGTGTGGTGA
>JALZDC010000321.1 GCA_030862755.1 Actinomycetota bacterium | reverse complement strand
CGGCCCAGGTTGGTGTGCAGGATGACGCCCGTCGCGTTGATCACCGGCACCATGCCCTGTGCTGCGAGAGAGGCCCGGCCGAGCGCCCTGGCAAGGAGCACCTCGCCGGCCGGCGGATCCTCGCCGTCGGCGGCGGCCGATCGGACCTCGGCCAGCACGTCTTCGACCATCCGCTTGATGAGAGGACGTCCGAGCGTCCTGGTCGCCCTTCGCGCCGGATCGGAGCGGAGGAGCACATCGACCGAGGGAACCTTCCGGCGGACGTCGACGGCCATCGTTCGGCAGCCTACCGTCTCCGATGGTGGCATCCATCGACCGGGATGCTTCCGGCGCCCTCCGCTAGGATGACCGCGGATGGACATCCGCGAGCGCCCCGCGTTCGAGAGCTCCCAGGTCGCCTCGATGATCCGTGGCGGTGGACTCGATGTCGAGGTTCGTCCCAGCGGAGAGTTCTCCACCGAGGAGATGATCCTCAACATCGGACCCCAGCATCCCTCGACTCACGGGGTCCTCCGAGTCGTCCTCGAGCTGGACGGTGAGGTGATCACGAAGGCCGAGCCCGTGATCGGCTATATGCACCGAGCGGCCGAGAAGCTCGCCGAGTATCGCGACGCACGCCAGGTCCTCGTCCTGATGAACCGCCATGACTGGATCAGTGCCTTCAACAACGAGCTCGGATGGACGATCGCCGTCGAGCGACTCGCCGGCATCGAGGTGCCCGAGCGAGCCCGATGGATCCGGACGATGTTCGCCGAGTGGAACAGGATCCTGAACCACCTGATGTTCAGCGGCTCGTATCCGCTCGAGCTCGGTGCGATGACACCGATCTTCTACGCCTTCCGCGAGCGGGAGATGATCCAAGGCCTGATGGAATCCGCGACCGGTGCGCGGATGCACCATTCCTACTGCCGTGTCGGCGGGCTCAAGGACGACCTTCCACGGGGCTTCCTGAAGCGCTCGGCGGAGGTGCTCGCCGAGACGCGGAAGCGGATCGGAGAGTTCGAGACCCTGATCATGGGCAACGAGATCATCTATGCCCGCACCCGGGACGTGGGGCTCCTTCCCGCGGAGATGGCCGTCGCCTATGGAACGTCCGGTCCGGTGCTCCAGGCGAGCGGCGTGGCCATGGATCCTCGCAAGGACGAGCCGTACGAGAAGTACGGAGAGGTCGAGTTCGAGGTGCCGATCGGTGTGAAGGGTGACTGCTACGACCGACTCTGGGTCCTGATCGAGCGGATGAAGCAGTCGTGCAACATCATCGAACAGTGCATGGACAGGCTCCCGCCCGGAGAGTTCAGGGCGCCGAAGCTGCCGAAGACCCTCAAGATGGAGGGCGAGGTCTACGTCCGGACCGAGAACCCCCTTGGACTCATGGGCTACTACGTCGTCGGCGACGGGAAGAAGCAGCCCTACCGGCTCAAGATGCGCACGGCATCGTTCTCCAACGTCAGCGTGATCCCGGCGATGCTCCCAGGGACGCTCGTCCCGGATCTGATCGCCATCCTCGGCTCGATCTTCTTCGTGGTCGGCGACGTCGACCGCTGAACGCGCGCTCCCTAGCTCCCGTCGCCGGGGTAGCGACGTTGGCGGAGAGGGCCGCAACAGCCTATCCTCCGATATCGGGTCGATATCGGAGAGCTATCGTGCCGTCGAAGGAAGACCCCGACCGGGCCGCGAGGCTCCTCCTGAAGGCGCTCGACTCGTTGACTCAACGCGATCGAGACTTCGTGTTGCGGAACCTACTTACTGGCCGCATCGGCTCGCTCAGCGGCCGAGGTCCGTCGCCTGCTCATGCGACCGAAGGACCACTTTCGTTACCGGAGGCGAAGGTCGGGATGGAGATCACGCGCCAGGTGGAGCAGCCACTCCTCGTTCGGCTGCCTGCTGATCTCCACGCTCGGTTCCGTCGCTGGGCGACGAGCCACGGATTCAGCATGGCCAGTGTCGTGAGGGGCCTCGTCGAGCGCTTCCTCGACGACCAGGAGGGCCGCGGGCGCCCCGCGCGCCGTCGGTCGTAGGGCTATCCGTCAGGACGAAGTAGCGCTCAACAGTCGACCTTTTCGTGCCGATATCTCTGCGGGGATGACTACCGAGCAGGAAGGCTCATTCCGCATCCGCACCTGGGATGACGGATCACTCGAAGTCTGGGCGCGCGGCTGGCGCCTGGAGTCTCAGCTCTACGCCCTGATCCCGATGTGGCTCTCCCTGATGTTTGTCGTCGCGCCCATGCCGGTTCCGATGCGCGCTGTTGGCGCCCTCGTCATGCTCGCCGCGACGTTGTTCGTCTTCCGCATGACGAAACCGGGTCTCAGGTTTACGGAGGAGGCGGTGGCCATCGTCAGCGTCGGTCGCACGCAACGATTCCGTTGGGAAGAGGTCACCGGCTTCATGGGCGAGCGGAGGCATGATGAGGGACGCGTCCACCTGATCCTCGCGGACGAGCGCCGCATCCCGTTGCCGGGGACGCTCGATCCCGCGGAGCTTGACCCGTACGGGGACGAAGGAGAGCTGCTCTCGGCCGCGGACCAGTTGAATCGGCTCCAGGAGCGCGCTATCGCCCGGGAGCTTCCGAGGCCGGCGGCTCCCGTCGTCGTCCACGCTCCCGACCCACGGTCGGATCATCCCACCCGAAAAGAGCGGCGCCGGGAGCGGAAGGAGCTGCGCGCGGCGTTGAAGGCCGTCCGACTGACGCCGGAGGACACGACGGCGCCGGTGGCCGCACCGGAAGGTGAGCCGACCCACTCGCGGCGGTGGCGTCGGATCCCTCGAACCGAACCTGCTCCCGAACTCGTCGAGGTCACAATCGCCGAGCCGGAGGGGGTGTCCGTCGCCACGCCCGCCAGCATGGAGCCGACGGGACCCGCGTCGTACTTCCCGACGCCCGTGTACATCCCCCAGGCCGAGTACGCGCAGATGCTCCGCGATCAGAAGGCAGCCGAGAAGGCAGCGGTGGAGGCGGCCGCCGAGCTGCGCCGGCTCGCCAACCTCGAGCAACCCGACGAGCTGGCCAAGGAAGAAGAGTTCTCGGACTGGACCTCGTAGCGTCCGCTAGATCTGCCGTTGAACCACGCACGTCCGGGACCCAGTCCAGCTGAAACCGTCGCCTCACACGCCGAACGTCTTACCCGCGCTCGTGATCGCGACCTCTCTCCGTAGTCGCCGTAGAACTCCTGGAACCCCGCCGCCGACTTGTACTCGGCGCCCGAGAGGGCGTCTGGGATCTTCGCCGGGGCCGTCCACGTGGCCCCCCGTCAGTGGAGGTCCGATACCAGATGTTCCAGGCGTCGTGGCTGCCACCGTTCGTCTGGGCGAACCACGCGCGCACGTCGCCAGTGCCACGCGACCCCACGGCCGGCCCGGTCGCGGGCTCACCGGAGGTGGAGATCCGGGTACACGCGGTCCAGGCGAGGCCGTCGTTGGTCGACCTCCGCGAGAGATCAGCTGCTTCCCGGCTGCGTCGTGGACACGAAATGCGTGATTGGCCCGTGTTCTGGACGACTTCGATGATCGGGTGGAATTGGCCAGGTCCTTTGCAGGCGCCAGCGGCCTGCCGGCGCTCCACGTTGCCCCGCCGTCCGAGGAGATCTCGAGGGCGGTGAAGGGTGAGGGACGGTTGCCCGGGCACGGCTCGCAGTACCGGGTGACGATCATGTACTCAACGGCGCGCTCGGGTCTGCCGCGATCGCCGGCTCCCAATCGTCGATCCCGACGTTCACGACCTGCCCGCCGGTCCATCCTGCCGCGGGCGTCCGGACGATCCGCTGCGGTCGACCGAAGAGGCCGGCGGCACGCGCCTCCCGCAGGCTTCGAGACGCTCCTGCGTGGTCTCCGCTTGTTCCTGCGCCTCTTCCACGCCACCTCGATCCTCGCCGCGCCGCTCTTCGACGGGGGCTCGGGGTCCGGACGAGCGCCGCGATCGCGAGGAGGCGTGTCATTCGGGGCTCCTTCCGGGGCAAGCGCAGGCGGCGACGGTAGCCCTTGACCGAACCCTTCGGTCAAACCTGACGTCGGCGGCCCGGGCAACCGAGGCACACGGACACCTCAGACCAAAGCCGGCGCGTGGAGTCCCGGGGTCGCAAGGAGGAGCCACCGGAGCCTGCCGAGCGCGGAGGGATCGACCAGCAGGGTGGCGCGACTCCGTCCACTCCAGGTCTTCACCGCGTCGAGGCCCTCCCGGCGGTCCAGGAGCTCCGTTTGCCTGCGCAGCTGCTCGTGTACCCACCGGTCGAAGCCGAGCGCGGTGAGCGCATGTCGTTGGGTCACGCTCGGGAAGGCGATCAGCCCGAGGCGCTCCGCGTGCTCCTCGATGAGCACGAAGTCGAGACCGGAGGTGATGTCGGTCGAGCCGGGCCGGTCGAGGAGATCCTCGACCAGGCGGTGCGCCCGGTAGCCGTGAGCCGGGCCGCCCGGCTCGCCCACCCCACCGTAGT
>JALZDC010000320.1 GCA_030862755.1 Actinomycetota bacterium | reverse complement strand
ATCGGACTCGCGGCGGAGGGGCCGGCAGGAGCCCTCGGGGCCGCCGACGTCGTCCTGCAGGCGGCCGCCGACTACAAGAAGGGGATGAAGGACGAGCTCAAGGGAGATCTCGCCCCCTTCCTGGACGATCGTGGCCAGCCTGAGGAGGCCTACCGGGGAGCGATCAGGCGTCTCGAGGTCAGGTTCCAGCGTCGTGAGCGCCGCGCCGAGCGGGATTACGTGGATTGGGTGCTACTGGGGGTTTCCGCGCTGCTCCGCGACGCCGTGGCGGCCGAGGTCGGTGGGGGGATCGAGGTCCTGCTCAACCCGGATCTCGCGGGCGAGGGCGGCGCGCGTCTCCCCGTCGTCCGAGCGGCAACGGGCATGGCGGCGGTCGAGGAGGCGCGCGCCGCCCTCGCCGAAGACATCAACCTGAACGCCCGGCTGGTCCTCGAGCGGGCGTTCCTTCGCCTCGGCGACGTTGCCGCGTAGGGTCGCTCGGGGGACTCCAACTGTGGTGCTGGCACCACTGGCGCATCCTCGCGGCGATGGGACGCTTGCAGCAGGAGAGCGTGATGGGTGTGAGGGTCCTTATCGTCGACGACCAGGAGCCCTTCCGGATGGCCGCCAGGATGGTCGTGGAGGCCACGGAGGGCTTCGAGGTCGTGGGTGAGGCGGAGACCGGTGAGGACTCCGTCACGATGGCCTCCGACCTCACGCCTGATCTCGTCCTGATGGACGTGAACCTCCCGGGGATCAACGGTCTCGAGGCCACCCGTCAGATCCTGGCCGACGGTGCAAACAGCGCGGTCGTGCTCCTGCTGTCCACGTACGAGGAAGAGGAGTACGCGCCTCGCGCCGCGGAGTGCGGGGCGGCGGCCTACATCCCGAAGTCGGTGTTCGGGCCGGATCGCCTGGAGGACGCGTGGGCCGCCGCACGCGGCCCCGGCTAGCTCAGCCGACCGGGATCGACCCCGCCACCGTCGTGCCAGCGCCCGGATGGCTGTGGATCTCGACGAGTCCGCCGAGCGCGTCGACCCGGTCCGCGATCCCTTGCAGCCCCGTCCCGCCGCGCGCCGATCCCGGATCGAATCCGACACCGTCGTCTACGACGCGGAACGTGAGCCGCCGGTCGTCGCGGGCGAGCGAGATCGTCACGTTCGACGCCTCTGCGTACTTCGCGATGTTGTTCAGCGCCTCCAGGCACGAGAAGTATACGGCTGCCTCCACGTCCTGGGAGTAGCGCCCGATCCCGTCCGCGTCCACGGCGATCGGCAACGGCAGCTTCCGCGCCTGCGCCGACAACGCCGCCGCGAGCCCTTCGTCGGCGAGGAGCGGCGGATAGATGCCCCGCGCCAGGTCCCGCAGGTCCTCGAGCGTCTCGGTCGTCCGGAGCTGCAGCTGCGCCGCGAGCCGCGACGCCTTCGCGGGATCGCGAACGGCGACCTGCTCGAGCAGTCGGAGTTGCACGGTCAGCGCGACGAGCTGCTGCTGGACCCCGTCGTGGATGTCGCGCTCCAGTCGCCGCCGCTCGGCGTCCTGCGCGGCGACCAGGCGCTGGCGCGATGCGCGCAGCTCCTCGATCAGACGGACGTTCCGCAACACGAGCCCTGCCTGGGCCGCCAGGTCCCGGACGAGGCGCTCCTTCGACGGATCCATAGGGTCGTTCGCCGGCATGTCGATCGTCAGGGCGCCGAGGAGCTCGCCCTGGTCCCGGACCTCCACGGCCGCGTCGCCCGGGAGCCGAGGGAGCGCGTCATCGTGGATCGCCGCGTTCGGCGGGGCGGGTCCTTCCGCCGGCGACCGACCGGCCGGCCGGAGATCCGAGCCGACGCGCAGCCACACGATCGCCTCGACGGCGCCGACGGCGCCAGCGAGGATCCGAGCCATCCGCGGCAGCACGTCCTCGGCGGCGTACGACTCGGAGACCCGCTGCGAGAAGTCAGTGAGCACCTCGTATGGGGTCGCCCGACCGCCGTACACGATCCGATCGGCCAGTCGACGCGCGACCCGAACCGCCGGCCAGAACGCCAAGCCGATCAGGAACCACGCGATGATCGCTCCGGCCGGCGCGTCGATCATCGTGCCGCCGACCACGCCTGCGGCGACGACGTACATGACGATCAGCAGGAGCGCGACGCTCGCGTACAGGACGGTCTTCTTGACCACGACGTCCAGGTCGTAGAGCCGGTATTTGAAGATGGCGACGCCGATGGCCACGGGGAATGCGACCCCGACGACGAGGAGGAGAGCGAGCCAGACGGCATCGTCCACGGCGGTCCCGCCCCCCGCGGTTCCCGAGATTGCGGCAGCGATCAGGAGGGACAACGCGAGCACGGCGAGGTACGCGAGCCACCGGATCTGCTGCCGCTCGTCACCGCGGGCGCGGCGCGCTCGAAGGATCAGCGCGACGACCGACACCACGGCGGCCGCGAGCAAGCCTCCCGCGACCACGAACAGGCTGACACGGGTCGCGTCCCGGAGTGCGGCGACGCCCGTCGGGTTCGGGATCGTCGCCGCCTCGAAGTCCATCGGGCCCGGCGAGAGGACGCTGGCGACGACGCCGAGTCCGGCGAGACCGATGATCGTCGGCACCAGCGGACGCCATCGGTTGGACGGAGGCGTCCCCGTGGGGAACAGCAACAGGATCATGACGATCGGGGTCACGACGAAGAAGAACGCCCAGTTGCCCACCCAGGCCACCGCCTCGACGAACGGGACGTTCGCGCGCGGGTTCGTCACGTACGCGTACGTCACGGACTCGTCGGTGAGCGCGGTCAGCACGAACCCTATCCCGATCGTGAGCATCAGCCAGCCGAGCGGACCGCCCCTGCGTCGCGATGCGATCACGGCGCCGACCGTGCCGTACCCGAGCATCATCAGGATCGCCACCGGGATGAACGGGTCGAACGAGGAGTTCGAGATGCCCAACCACAGGGCGATCGCGAGCAGTACCAGCATCACGCCGTACAGGATCCATGGCCCCTTGCGGCGAGGCGATGCGATCACGGCGCAGCCTCAGTCGAGACGGGAACAGATCCCGCGACGGTCGTCCCACCGCCGGGAGCGCTCCGGACCTCCAGGCGTCCGCCGACGGCTTCCACGCGATCGGCCATCCCTCGCAGGCCGGTGCCGTGCGCGATGACAGCCGGATCGAAGCCTCGGCCGTCGTCGCGCACCTCGAACCGCAGTTCGCCGTCGGCCTCGAGGAGTCGGATCGTCACCGTCGACGCGTCCGCGTACTTCGCGACGTTGTTCAGCGCCTCGAGGCACGAGAAGTAGATCGCGGACTCGACCTCCTCGCGATAGCGGCCGACTCCATCCGGATCGAACCTGACCGGGATGGACGAGCGGCGCGCCTGCGCCTCGAGCGCTGCAGGGAGTCCCTTGTCCGCGAGCAGCGGCGGGTAGATCCCTCGGGCGAGGTCACGCAGGTCCTCGAGCGTGTCCGTCGCCTGTCCCTGGAGTTCCGTCAGCACCGCCCGCGCCTTGTCGGGGTCCTGCTGGACGAGTCCCCCGGCGAGCCGCAGCTTCACGGAGAGCGCCACGAGCTGCTGCTGCGCGCCGTCGTGGATGTCGCGCTCGAGCTTCTTCGCCCGTTCGTCCTGCGCGGCGACGATCCGGCGGCGCGACTCGCGGAGGTCCTCGATCAGCCGCACGTTCCGCAGCACGAGCCCCGCTTGCGCCGCCATGTCACGGACGAGCCGCGCCTTCGACGGTGTCATCGGATCGTCCGGCGCCTCGGTGAGCGTCAGCGCGCCGAGCAGCTCGGCGCGGTGCCGAACCTCGAAGGCGTGGTCCTCCGCGAAGGCCGGCAGTGCATCGGCACGGGATGGGACCTCGTGCACCGGCGGGGCGTCGGCCGGCCACGCGGCCTCCGGGCGCATCGTCCCGTCGACCTTCAGCCAGACCCTCGCGGCGCGCGCCCCGGTCGCCTCACCGAGCAGCTGCGCCATCTGGGGCAGGACGTCCTCCGTCGAGTACGTCTCACCCGCGCGCTCGGCGAATTCCGAGAGCACCTCGTACGGCGTCGACCGCTTCCGATAGACGACGCGGTTCGCGAAGCGCTGCGCTCGTGGCCGGAGGACGGCGAACACCACGGCGACGCCGAGGCCGATGCCGATGCCCGGCAGGGTCTCGCGTGGCACACCGATCGCGAGGAGCGTCGGGCCCACCAGGACGAGTCCGATGACGGCGATCGACGCCGCCACCAGGACCCCGTACTGGACCGTCTTCTTGACGACGACGTCGAGGTCCCAGAGCCCGTGCTTCAGGATCGCGACGGCGCAGGTGATCGGGATCGCGAGGAAGATCAGCGTGACCGTTACGATGAACCCGACGTTGGCCAGGGGTCCGTCCTCGGGCATCACGCCAGTGACGTCGAGCGCGATGAACACGACGATCCATACGGTGATCGAGACGCCGAGGAAGGCGAGCCATCGGATCTGCAGGCGCTCAGAGGGCGATGCCCGGCGGTACCGCTGGATCAGCGAGACGACCGACACGATCGCACCGGCGAAGACCACCAGTCCGGCGACCGCGGTGGCCGCCTCGATCGTGTCCTGCCACGCCACCGGCAGAGCGAGCGGGTTGTCGACACGGCCGTGGAGCTCAGCGAAGCCAGCATCCATCCGCCCGGGCGTGAGCGCGAACAGCAGGATGTTGATGACGTAGGCCGCCGCCATCGCCCGGAGCAGCCATCCCCAGCGCCGGGACGGCGGCGAGCCCGTCGGGAAGATCAGGAACAGGAACGCGAGAGGGCCGATCATCGCGGCGAACGCCACCCTCGCGAACCACGTCGCGACGGCGACGAACGGCATCCCGACCTCGTGCGCGAACGTCGCGTACGCGCCGCTGGCGAGCCCCGCCGCGGCGATCAACCCGATCCAGGAGAACAGGAGTCCCACGCGGTTGCCGAGCTGCCGCGACGTGATCAGAGCCCCGACCGTCGCGTACAGCAGGACGGCGGCGAGCACGAATGCGTACTCGCCAGGGTCGCTCCCCCGCGTCGGCGTGAGCGTGTCGAGCAGCGCCCAGACCACGGTGAGCACGACCGACGCAGTCCACGTGCCCCACGCGATCCGTCGCGGGCTCATCGCGGCTCCCCCACCGAGA
>JALZDC010000148.1 GCA_030862755.1 Actinomycetota bacterium | reverse complement strand
CCGGCGGGGTCGTCCCGTCCCGGATCGCAACCGACGGCCGCCAGCGCCGCGACCCCACCGGCAACCCTGAGGAACCGGCGGCGGGTCCACGGTCGGAAAGCAGGAAGAGGCCGGCCGGCCTCGGGATCGGACACGGCCGGTAGGATAAGGCCGCTCACCTGGGCATCCCCGAGAGAAAGTACCTCGATTGAGCGCGCCGAACGTCTTGATGCTGGTCGTCGACTCGCTGCGCGCCGATGCCGTCCTCGGGGATCGCATCGCCACTCCCAACTTCGACTCCTACGCCGCCTCCGGGGCGAACTTCACCCAGGCCGTGTCGACCACGACCTCGACGACACCTTCTTTCTCGTCGATCCTCTCGGGCTGCTATCCGCCCCGTCATGGGGTGCGGGGGCTCCAGGGCTACAGGCTGGCGGAGGGCGTAGCCACCATCGCCGAGGCTTTTCGCCGCGCCGGCTACCACACGCATGCCGAGGTCACCGGGCCGCTGCTACCCGAGACCGGGATCCTGCGGGGCTTCGAAGAGGCGCGCCACCGCCAGGGCTACCGGGTGCCGTTCTTCGAATGGCGCGACGAGGTCGTCGGGCGCATGCACTCCTACAGCGATCCCTGGTTCCTCCTGCTGCACGTCTGGGAGGTCCACCGGCCCTATCGCGCGCCCCCCGACTTCACCAAGCGCTGGGACCGCGCCGGCTACGAGGCGGCCGTGGCCGCGACCGACGAATGGCTCGTGCCCGTCTTCGAAGCCGCGGGCAAGGATTGTCTTTTCGTCATCACCGGCGACCACGGCGAGGATTACCCCGACTCGCCGTGGGAGCAGAAGCTCATCCGGGCGGCGAGGAAGACGCGGCGCCGGGCGAAGCTCGATCGGTGGCTCCCCAAGCTCGATCGCCGGTTCGCCCAGCTCGCGGTCGGTCATGGTTTCGCTCTTTTCGAGCACCTCGTGCGCGTCCCGATGATCATCGCCGGGCCGGGAGTGCCGGCCGTGACGATCGACTCCCAGGTGAGCCATGTCGACATCTATCCGACCCTCGCCGACGTCTGTGGGTTGGGGATACCCGACGAGGTCGATGGGCGCAGCCTCGTCCCCATGATCCAGGGCGGCTCTCTCCCGGAACGCCCGGCGTACATGGAGGCGGTCGGCGTGAAGCTGGAGGGCGCTCGGATCGCCGGAGCCCGAACCACCGATTTCAAGCTCCTTCGTCGCGGCGACGGCAAACCCACGCTCTACCGGCTCTCGGGCGAGTCGGGACCGGACGAGCGCAAGGATGTATCCAGCCGGTTCCCCGAGGTCGCGCGCTCGTTGCAGGAGTTCGTGGAGCAGGTCGATTCCACCGCACGGCAGGTCGCCGAGTCCGGGATGACCGACGAGGAGGAGGCCGTCGTCGAGCAGCATCTTCGGGACCTCGGCTATCTCTGATCCGGTGCCGGTCGAAGCTCCCCCTTTCTTCATCGTCGGATCCGCCCGGTCCGGGACGACTCTTCTCCGCCTCATGTTCAACGCGCATCCGGACGTCGCCGTCCCACCGGAGTCACGCTTCGTAACGGAACTCTTCCAGGGCCACGAGGACGTCGACGTCGATGAGTTCCTTCGCGAGCTGTCCGCCCACAAGCGGTGGCACGAATGGGACATCCCCATCGGAGCGGTAGCCGAGGAACTCCTCGGCCACGAACGGGTGCCCTATCGCGATGCCATCGCGGCAGCTTTCGGCGCCTACGCGCGCGCTCACGGCAAGTCGAGATGGGGAGACAAGACCCCTCGCTACATCGAGAGCATCGATCTCCTGGCTCGGCTCTTCCCCGAGGGGCGGTTCGTCCACCTGGTGCGCGATGGACGCAACGTCGCCCTCTCCTACGCGCACGTCCCCTTCGGGCCCAAGACGGTCGGCGCGGCTGCCGCCCTCTGGTCCCGGCGCGTCGAAGCGGGGGTGCGCGCCGGGCGGCCTCTGGGACGGGACCGATACCTCGAGGTTCGTTACGAGGAGCTGGTCGCCGATGCTGCCGCGACGATCCAGGACCTCTGTGGGTTCATCGGCATCGCCTTCGACGAGGGGATGCTCGATCACACGCGACGGGCACGGGAGGCAGTGCTGCCGCGCGCGTCGCGTTACAACCCGCACGTCACCGAGCCTCCGCGCAAGAAGATCCGCTCGTGGGAGCAAGACATGCCGGCGAAAGATGTCGAGGTGTTCGAGGCGGTTGCCGGCCGAACGTTGTCTCTCCTCGGCTACGAGAGACGGTTCCCCCATCCCGGGTTGCGGGCCCGCATGATCGCCGAGCTGGGACGCAGGAAGCTGCCCGTGGGGCGTCTTCGGGATGCCGGCGCGGGAGCCCGTTCAACCGGGGATGAACGAGAACCGGACCGTGCGTGAGGGGTTGTCGACGTTGGGATCGATCAGGACGAGACTCTGCCACGTGCCCAATGCGGCGCGACCGTCGATGACGGGGACGGCCACCGAGGGAGCGATGAACGCCGGCAAGAGGTGATCGGCGCCATGACC
>JALZDC010000144.1 GCA_030862755.1 Actinomycetota bacterium | reverse complement strand
ACTCGGGCGCGATCGTCTGCGGCGCCCCGACCCCCCCGGCGCACACCACGGTGGAATCCGGCGCCACGATCGAATCCACGGTCGAGCGGGTGGCTCCGCCGAGGGCAACCTCCGGCCGCCCGGCGCGCTGCGCGAAGACGGCCGGAGCCTGCTCGCAGATCCCCAGGCAAGGCGACCTCACCCAGGTCCAGCCGCCGGCGTCGGCTCCTTCCGGCGCGGCGTCGCGCTCCAGCTCCTCACAGAGAGCGAGACCCCCCGCTCCCCGGCACGCGAGGTCGTCGCAGACATGCACGACGTTCGCCGGTCGTTCCTCGACGCTGAACATGGCGTAGAACGTGGCCACGCCGTAGGCCTCTGCAGGCGGCACCGAAAGCCGTTGGGACACGTAGTTGAGACCTCCCCGGCTGATCCAACCCACGCCCGCCTGCAGGGCGTGGAGGGTTGGGAGCAAGAGGTGCCGCTGATCGCGTGCCTCTCGACCGCTCCGCACGACCCGCAGGTCCGGTGCGGAGCGCTCGAGACCGCCCTCCCAGCCGGTCTCCGGGAGGCCCAGGAACGCGTCGACCGCGAACCGTTCCGCCTCCGTCGGAGCGGCGTCCATCAGATGGAGGTCCACACGAACCCCCTCACTCCGTCACTCACGGTCCCGGGAGCCGGCCGCGCTGACGGGCGCCGCCAGCTTCTCCACCTGCACGGCCGTCGCCTTGAACTCCGCGGTCCCCGACTTCGGGTCCCACGCATCGATCGTCAGGTTGTTGATGTCGACCTCGTCGGGGAAGTGCAGCGTCATGAACAGCAGACCGGGCCGGAGGCCGAGCGCCAGCCGTACCGGGGCCTCGACCTCCCCGCGACGGGAGGCGATCCGTACCCGCTCCCCTTCTCGCAGCCCGAGTCGCTCGGCGTCCTCCGGCGACATATCGAGGGTCTCCTCACGGCGAAGGGGGGACGTGTACTGGCCGGTCTGTACACCTGTGTTGTACGAGTCGAGCCGTCGGCCCGTGGTCAGTCGGAAGGGGTAGTCCTCGTCCAGCTCGTCGACCGGAGGCTCGTACAGGACCACGGAGAACGGCGCCTTCGCCCCCTGCTCCTCCGGATCCTCCGACCAGAGGCGGGTGTGGAGGAACTTCGTCCCGGGATGCGACTCGTCCGGGCAGGGCCACTGGATCCCGCCCAGCTCCTCCAGGCGGTCCCAGGACATCCCGGCGTGCATCGGCGAGAGTCGGCGGACCTCCTCCCACACGTCGTGCGCGCTCGGATCTCCCCAGTCGTAACCGAGTCGCTTGGCGAGCTCCGCGAGGATCCAGATGTCGTCCTTCGCGTTCCCGGGAGGTACCAGCGCCGGCCGGACTCGCTGGACGCGGCGTTCGCTGTTCGTCACCGTGCCCTCGGACTCGAACGCCGAGTTCGCTGCGGGCAGCACGACGTCCGCCATCTTCGCGGTCTGCGTCATGAGGATGTCGAGGTTCGCAAGGAGCTTGTGGGTTCTCTGATTGTCCGCCTCGGAGGATGCGGGGTTCTCCCCGATCACGTACAGCGCCGTGAGGTCGCCCTCCTCCATCGCCTCGAACATCTGCGAGAGGTGCCAACCTCGCCTCGGGATGAGCTTCACGCCCCAGGCCTCCTCGAAGCGGGCGCGAGCCTCGTCGTCGGTCTCGATGTCCTGGAAGCCGGTGAGCTTGTTCGGGATCGCGCCCATGTCCCCGCCGCCCTGGACGTTGTTCTGGCCGCGCAGAGGGTTCAACCCCGAGCCGTAGGTCCCCACATGCCCGGTCAGCAGTCCCAGGTTGATCAAGGCGAGCACGTTGTCGGCGGCATTGTGGTGCTCCGTGATCCCGAGGGTCCAGCAGATCATCGCGCGATCGGCCTTCGCGTACGCGTGCGCCACCTCACGGATCACGTCGGCCGGGATGCCGGTGACCTCCGCACCGCGCTCGAGCGTCCAATCCATCACCGAGGCCGCGTAGTCGTCGAAACCGGTCGTCGCGAGCTCGATGAACGCCCGGTGGTGCAGATCGTTCACGATGATCTCCCGCGCCATCGCGTTGGACAGCGCGATGTCGGTCCCGACGTCGAGTCCGAGCCAGAGATCGCCCCACTCGGCCGACTCGGTCCGGCGAGGGTCGACCACGATCAGGCGCATGCCGTCATGGATCCCCTTCAGGACGTGGTGGAAGAAGATGGGGTGCGCCGCACGGGCGTTGGAGCCCCACAGCAGCATGAGGTCGGTGTGCTCCGCCTCCTCGTATGAGCTGGTGCCGCCTCCGGCACCGAAGACCGTGGCCAGACCGACCACGCTCGGCGCGTGTCAGGTGCGGTTGCAGCTGTCGATGTTGTTGCTGCCCAGGGCCTGACGGATGAACTTCTGTGCCGCGAAGTTCATCTCGTTCGTGGCCTTCGAGCAGCTGAACAGGCCGACCCCCTTGCCGCCATGACGCTCGGTGGCGGCGCGCAGCCCCTCGGCGGCCCGGTCGAGGGCCTCCTCCCAGGTGGCGACGCGCAGCTCGCCGTCCTCGCGCACCATCGGTTCGGTGAGTCGCGTGAGCCCGTTCGGCATCGAGCCCGCTCCTTCCCGTCCCTACCGGTCGGACGATCCGGCCGTGACATCGATTCTAGGCGGCCGGGGAAGACGAGGGATGGGTGACGAGCACGGTCTGCGTCTACTGTCTGGGGCATGACCACCGGGGCGACGCCGATCGACGAGGAGGCCGCGGCATCGAACCTCATCAGCCGCGCCCGTGGGAGGGGCCGGCGCATGACGCCGCACCCCGGGCCGGTCGAGGGTGAGCAGGACTCGTCCAGCAGCAAGTCTGGGGCCCTGCGGGCAGCGATCTTCGGGATGAACGACGGTCTCGTGTCGAACCTCTCGCTCATCTTCGGCGTGGCGGGTTCCGGCGTCGCCGGCGACGAGGTCGTGGTGATCGCCGGCTTCGCAGGTCTCCTCGCGGGCGCGTTCTCGATGGGAGCCGGCGAGTACGTCTCGATGAAGGTGCAGCGCGAGGTCTTCGAACAGCTGATCCACAAAGAGGCACACGAGATCGCGACGCAACCCGAGGAGGAGCTCCGGGAGCTGGCCCAGATCTACGAGCGGAAGGGCATCGACCCCGAGACGGCCGAGCGGATCGCTGCGGAGCTCATGAAGGATCCCGAGGTCGCCTTGGAGACCCACGCTCGCGAGGAGCTCGGGATCGATATGGAGGAAGGGCTCGGCTCACCGTGGGCCGCGGCGGGATCGTCGTTCGTGATGTTCTCGATCGGGGCGCTGGTTCCTCTCGTCCCGTTCCTGTTCACGTCCGGCGGATCAGCGGTCGTGATCTCGGCGGGCCTCTCCGGCGTGACGCTCTTCGGTGTGGGAGGCGCGATGACGATCCTGACCGGCCGCGGTCTCATGCTCTCGGGGACGAGGATGTTGGCGATCGGCGCCGTGGCGGCCGCGATCACGTATGGGGTCGGAACGCTCCTCGGCGTCGCGATCTCCTGACCGTCAGCCGACGACCCGCTCCGGATGTGTGTACACGTTCAGGCGGTCGTCGCGGACGAAGCCGACGAGCGTCATCCCGAATCGCTCCCCCGCCTCGACCGAGAGCGAGGACGGAGCGCTCACCGCGCTCACGACCGGGATGCCTGCCACGGCGGCCTTCTGCACGATCTCGAAGGAGAGCCGGCCGCTCACCTGCAGGATGTGATCGGCTAGCGGCAGCCGGCGGGCCAGCACCTGCTCCCCCACGACCTTGTCGACCGCGTTGTGGCGACCGACGTCCTCCCTGATGGCCACGAGGACGCCGTCGGGAGAGAACAGCCCTGCGGCGTGGAGCCCGCCCGTTCGTTCGAAGACCTTCTGCGCCTTGCGAAGCTCCGTCGGGAGAGCGAGCAGGGTCTCGGCGGAGACTAGGCTGCCCGACGCCACGGGAGCGCACCGCACCTGGATGTCGTCGAGCGCGGCCTTCCCGCACACACCGCAGGACGACGTTGCGTAGAAGTTCCGTTTCAGCTGGTCGAAGTCGAACGAACGGTTGAGCGTGACCGACACGATGTTGTACTGCTGGTCCTCTCCCGGCAGGTTGTCGCAGTAGGCGACCCGGTTGACGTCTCCGGGGACGATCAACCCTTCGGTGAAGAGGAAGCCCACGGCGAGCTCGAAGTCGCCACCCGGGGTCCTCATCGTGACCGCCACCGACCGTTGGTCCTGGCCAGGCGCCTCCACCCGGATCTCGAGCGGCTCCTCCGCGGCCACGGTGTCCGTCCGTTGGGATCGGACGCCGTCGTTCAGCGCGACGACATGCACGTTCGATGTGTTCCGTCGGAGCGGCTGGGCTGCGGTCGCCATCACCGCCATGATGGCACGTCCTCAGTGTGATACGGCGGCGGCGGCGATCTCCGAGACGAGCTCGCGCTTCCAGAACCGCTCCAAGGCGAACGGGGCGATGAGGTCGGGCACGACGTTGTCGTTGACCAGGTCGGCCATCGTGACGCCCACGATCGGCGTGGCCTTGAAGCCATAGGTGCCCCAGCCTCCGTCGATCAGGAACCCCTCGACGTCGGTGAGCCCCATGATCGGCGAGTAGTCGGGCGTCACGTCGCACAGACCTCCCCATGCTCGCATCAGCTTCACCCGTCCGAGCATGGGCAGCAGCTCGAGCGAGTGCGCGGCCGTGACCTCGAGGAAATCGAGTGTGGAGTCTTGCGAGTACGACGTGTACGGCTCGATCTCCGAGCCGATCAGCACCTCGCCCCGATCCGTCTGGGAGATGTAGATGTGCAGGGTCGCCGAGACCAGGATCACGTGCAGGAATGGCTTCAGCGCTTCCGTCACGAACGCCTGCAGGGGATGAGTGACGATCGGCGTCTCGACCCCGGCCATCCGGCAGATCTCGCTCGTCCACCCCGCGACCGCGGAGATCACGGTGCCGGTCGCGATGGCGCCCCGGTTCGTGCGCACACCGGTCACCCGGCCACCCCGCACCTCGACGCCGGTCACCTCGGTGCCCTGGTGCACGTGCACCCCCATACGGTCGGCCATCCGCGCGTACGCCCACACGACGGCGTCGTGGCGGATCACCCCGCCGGGCGGATGGTAGAGGGCGGCCATGATCGGGAAGTCGGGATCGCTCGAGAGGTCGAGCTCCGGGCAGAGCTTCGCGATCTCGTCCGGGTAGATAACCCGGGAATCGACGCCGAGGAGCCGGTTCACCTCCGCGCGTTCGTGCGCGACGATCACCGCCCGCTCGGCGTGCGCGAGCGTCAGATGCCCCTGCTGCGAGAGCAGCAGGTTGTAGTCGAGCTCCTGTGCGAGGTGCTCGTATAGCCTGAGCGATTCTTTGTAGAAGGCCACACCCTCGGAGGTTCGGTAGTTCGCACGGACGATCGTGGTGTTGCGACCGGACCCCCCCGCGCCCATGTAGCTCTTGTCGAGGACGGCGACGTCGCGGATGCCGCGCTTGGCCAGCTCGTAGGCGATCGCCAGTCCGTGGGCGCCGCCTCCCACGATCACGACGTCGTAGGAGTCCTTGAGCTGGTGGTGGCGCCACATCCGCCAAGGTCGGAAGTACCGGACGGGGTGCATCAGCTCCAGCCCTCTGCTCGTAGGGCCTGCCATCCCACGGGCGCACCGCCGAACTCAAAGACCACGCCCGACAGCGTCTCCCAGACATACCTGGCGAACTCCGTAGCCACGTAGACCTCGAGAACCGGGACGGAGAGTGCTCGACGGACCACCAGTGCGCGAACCTCGGCGATCGGTGCGCCCGCCGCCTCCCCGGGGACAAGGGTCGTGGGATCCCACGACGTGGTCCTCTCCAGCACGGCGGGCAGATCCGGGCCGGCCAGCACGAACCCGCCGAACAGGTGGGTCACGTCGGTCACCATGGCACCGGGACCGGCGAGGGGTTCGATCGCGCCGATCAGCCTCGTTTCGGCGTCCGGCCCCCCCAACACGACCGCCCACTCCGCCGAGATCCGTGCGACGACGGTGGCCGCAGGGAAGGGAAGCCCGGCAGGGACGCGGCCGCGCAGATCCACCTTGGCCCGAGCGGTGACATCGGCGATCGCCACGCGATCGCGGATGACAGCACGCTCGGCCGCGTCGTCCCCGAAGGAGGCCGGGATCTCCCATCCAGCTTCCTCTACGAACACCGCTCCGAGGCGCGACGACAGTCCCGCCGCGGGCGAGCGCCTGATCGCCGTCCTCACGACCGCAGCCTCTCGCCACGAGGGTCGTAGAACGGTGCGCTGCGCACGGTGCCCGTGGTGTGGCTGCCTCCGAACTGGATCTCGAACGTGCTCCCGTCGGCCGCCCGGTCGGCCGGCACCCATGCGAGGCCGATGACGCTCCCGGCCGCCGCGCTCCGCCTCGCCGACGTGACCCGGCCGACCCACGCGCCTTCGTGCACCACCGAAGCCCCCTCGGGCGGCAGCCACTGGTCGGGGGCCGTGAACCCGACCAGGCGCTCTTCGGGTCCGCGTTCCATCAGGTCCCGCAGCGCGCGGCGACCGAGGAAGTCGTCCTTCTCCGATTTCACCATCCAGCCGAGCCCGACCTCGAACGGATCCGACTCGGCGTCGGTGTCCTGGCCCACCAGGATGTGCTGCTTCTCGAGACGGAGGATGCGCTGGGCCTCGAGACCGAACGCGGCGATCCCCCGGGCCGCGCCCGTCTCCATGATGGCGTCCCACATGTGCTCGCCGTAGGCCGAGGGGAAGTGGATCTCGTAGCCCGTCTCCCCCACGAACCCGATCCGAAGGACCAGCGACGCTACGTCCGCGACCGCCATCCTCGTCGCGGACATGTACGGCATGGCCTCTCCGGAGACGTCGGTGTCGGTCAGCGCCGCCATGACG
>JALZDC010000136.1 GCA_030862755.1 Actinomycetota bacterium | reverse complement strand
GTGTACGAGTCGGCGTTCGCGGCGACGACCTCGGGGGGCCCTTCCGCGACGACGCGCCCTCCCTGGTCTCCCCCTTCGGGCCCGAGATCGATCAGCCAGTCCGCCGTCTTCACCACGTCGAGGTTATGTTCGATCACGAGGACCGTGTTCCCGGTGGCGACCAGTCGTTGCAGGACCTGCAGCAGCTTCCTGATGTCTTCGAAATGCAGGCCCGTGGTCGGCTCGTCCAGGATGTAGACGGTGCTCCCGGTGGCCCGCTTGTGGAGTTCGCTCGAGAGCTTGATCCGCTGCGCCTCGCCACCGGAAAGCGTGGGTGCCGGCTGCCCGAGCTTGATGTAGCCGAGCCCGACATCCGAGAGCGTCTGCATGTGCCGCTTGATCGGCGGGATGTTCTGGAAGAACTCGACGGCCTCGTCGACGCTCATCTCGAGGACATCGGAGATGGTGCGCCCCTTGTACTTAACCTCGAGCGTCTCGCGGTTGTAGCGACGACCCTTGCAGACCTCGCACGTGACGTAGACATCCGGAAGGAAGTGCATCTCGATCTTGATCTGCCCGTCGCCCGCACAGTTCTCGCAGCGTCCGCCGCGCACGTTGAAAGAGAACCGGCCCGGTTGGTAGCCGCGGAGCCTGGCCTCCGGCACTTGGGCGAAGAGCTTACGGATATGGTCGAACACGCCCGTGTACGTGGCGGGGTTGGATCGCGGCGTCCGACCGATCGGCGACTGGTCGATGTCGATGACCTTGTCCACCTGCTCCCAGCCGATCATGCGTCGATGCTTCCCCGGGAGCACGCGCGAGCGATACACCTTCTGCATCAGCGCCCGCAGGAGCACGTCCTGGACGAGCGTGGACTTGCCGCTGCCGCTCACACCGGTGATGCAGACGAAGAGGCCGAGCGGGACCCGAACATCGATGTCCTTCAGGTTGTGCTGGCGCACGCCCTCGAGCCGCAACCATCGGTCGGGCTTGCGCCGCGATGACGGCGGGGGGATCGATCGCCTACCCGAGAGGTAGGCGCCCGTCAGGGACTCGTCTGAGTCCAACAGCCCCTTCAGGTCGCCCGAGTACACGATGCGACCGCCGTGCTCCCCCGCCAGCGGGCCGATATCGACGATGTGGTCGGCTTGGAGGATCGTCGCCTCGTCGTGTTCGACGACGATCAGCGTGTTGCCGAGGTCTCGGAGCCGGATCAGCGTGTCGAGGAGCCGCCGGTTGTCCCGCTGATGGAGGCCGATCGACGGCTCGTCGAGGATGTACAGGACCCCCACGAGGCCCGAGCCGATCTGGGTCGCCAGACGGATCCGTTGTGCCTCGCCTCCGGCGAGCGTCCCGGCCGTCCGCGAGAGCGTGAGATAGTCGAGACCCACGTCCACCAGGAACCCCAGTCGGGCGCGGATCTCCTTCAGCAGCCGCTCCGCGATCATCTCCTCTCGCTCCGAGAGCCCGATCGGGTCGAGGAAATCCAGCGTCTTGCGGATCGACAGATCGGTCAGCTGCGAGATGTTGAGGCCGCCGACGGAGACCGCGAGGGTCTCGGGCCTCAGGCGGGCTCCCTTGCACGCCCGGCACGGGATCTCGCGCATGAACTGCTCGAGCTTGTCCCGCGCAGCGTCCGACTCGGTCTCCTGGTACCGCCGCTCGAGGTTGGGGATCACGCCTTCGTACGTCGTGTAGTAGGCGCGCTGGCGTCCGTACCGGTTGCGGTACCGGACGTAGATCTCCTCGTCGGAGCCGTAGAGCACCACGTCGCGCGCCCGCTTGGGGAGCTTCTTCCACGGAGTATCCAGCGAGAAGCCGTGGACCTCCCCCACGGCTTCGAGCACCCGGTACCAGTACTCGAGGGTGTTGCTCGCCCACGGAGCCAGGACGCCCTCGTTGATCGAGAGTGTCGGATCGGGCACGACCAGCTCCGCGTCCACCTCAAGACGGGTTCCGAGTCCGTCGCACGTGGAACATGCTCCGTACGGCGAGTTGAACGAGAAGTTCCTGGGCGCGAGCTCGTCGAACGACAGGCCGCAGTACGTGCACGCGAGGTTCTGCGAGAACGTCTGGAGCTCCTCGTGGCCCTCGTGCGTCATGACCGCGATCGAGGCGACTCCCTCGGCGAGCTCGAGGGCGGTCTCGATGCTGTCCGCGACGCGCCGGCGGATACCTTGTTTGGCCACGAGCCGATCGACGACCACTTCGATCGTGTGCTTGTAGTTCTTCGGGAGCTTGATGGGCTCGGAGAGCTCTCGCACCTCGTCGTCGATCCGTGCGCGAGGGAACCCCTTCCGGGCCAGTTCCTGCAGGAGCTTCTCGTACTCGCCCTTGCGGCCCCGGACGACGGGAGCGAGGACCTGGAAGCGGGTGCCTTCCGGCAGCTGCATCACCTGGTCCACGATCTGGTCGGGCGTTTGCCGCCCGATCGGGCGCCCGCAGTTGTAGCAGTGCGGGTGCCCGATCCGCGCGAACAGGACCCGGAGGTAGTCGTAGACCTCCGTGATGGTCCCCACGGTGGACCGCGGGTTGCGGGAGGTGGACTTCTGGTCGATCGAGATGGCCGGCGAGAGGCCCTCGATGAAGTCGACGTCGGGTTTCTCCATCTGCCCGAGGAACTGGCGGGCATAGGACGACAACGACTCCACGTACCGCCGCTGACCCTCAGCGTAGATCGTGTCGAAGGCGAGCGACGACTTCCCGGAGCCGGACAGGCCCGTGAACACGATCAGCTGGTTGCGCGGCAGGTCCAGCGTGACATTCTTGAGGTTGTGCTCACGGGCGCCGTGGATGACGAGTCTCTCGGAGCCCACGGAGTCGAGTGTACCGGCGGGCCGCGACACACCCGGGCCAGGGTCGCCCGCCCGGGCCACTGCCGGGTGGCCATGTCCCGCGCGCCTTATCCTTCGGCGCATGGAGCGGGATCTGCGCGAGTCACCGGTGTACCGGGAGGTCGAGGAGCACTTCCGAAAGGTCTACGAGCCAGGTATCGGCACGGTGACGGAGCCGGCAGATCCCCGCCCCTCTCCGGACGGGCGATGGGTGGCCTTCACGGGGTCGATCTGGGAGAAGCTCGAAGGCACGCCGAAGACCCGCATCTGCCTCGCGCCGGCTGGCGCCGAGGGTGTCGTCACGGGCGCCAGACAGATCTCCTCCGGACCCGAGCGCGACGCCGGGCCCAGGTGGTCGCCGGACGGTCGTCGGCTGAGCTTCGTCTCCGACCGTCGTGAGAAGGGACGGATGCAGCTCTTCGTCCTGGCCCTGGAGAGGCTGGGCGAGGCCGAGGCGCTGCCCGACATCGAGGGCACGATCGAGGAACACGCATGGTCGCCGGACGGTTCGCGGATCCTCGCGCTGTCGGCGGGCCTCCACGCCGACAGCGCCGGCGCGGAGGGCTCCGGGGCGCTGGGGTCGGAGAAGGATCTCCCCGACTGGACCCCCAAGGTGGATTCGTGGGAAGACCGCGAGGTCTGGCGCCGCCTGTGGGTGATCGAGGTCTCCTCGGGCGAGGTCCGGGCGCTCTCCCGCGAGGATCTCAACGTCTGGGAGGCGGACTGGTGCGGGGAGCGCTCCGTCGTCTCGGTGGCTTCGGAGGATCCGGGCGAGTCGTCCTGGTACAAGGCCCCGCTCGTGTTGATCGACGCGGTCACAGGCGAGGATCGGGTCGTCGCGACGAGCGAAGTGCAGTTCGGGATCCCCACGGGCGCGCCGGACGGATCTCGCGTGGCAGCGATCGAGGCACCGTGCAGTGACCGCCAGCTCGTCAGCGGGAAGGCCGTGATCGCCAACCCCGACGGGAGCGCGAGCCGGCGGATCGAGATCGACGACGCGGATGTGACGTGGGTCGGGTTCCGGGCAGACGGTCGGCTCGCCTACACGGCCCTGCGGCGGGGTGACACCGTGTTCGGGCACATCGACCCTTCGACGGGCGACCGGGACGAGGCCTGGTTGACCACCGACGGCGTCGGTGCCTGGGCGCCGTACGCCGCGCCGTTCGGGGACGGCGGGTTCGCGTTCGTGCGGCAGGGTTTCGACCGGCCGCCAGAGGTCGCGGTCGTCGAGGGCGGGTCCGACCGAACGCTCGCATCTTTCCGTCACGGAGGACACGATCACGCGCGGAACCTGGTCGGCCGCGCCGAACGGGTGACGTGGAACGCTCCCGACGGCCTCGAGATCGACGGCTTCCTCCTCGCGCCCGACGGCGACGGGCCTCATCCGCTGATCCTGCATGTCCACGGCGGCCCGGTCTGGTCCTACCAGGAGTCGTTCCCGAGGCCCTCACTCTCCTGGCTCGTCTCACGAGGCTACGCGATCCTGATGCCCAACCCGAGAGGCTCGACGGGGCGGGGCCGCGCCTTCCTCGAGGCCGTGATCGGCGACATGGGCGGGGCGGACGCCGGCGACGACCTCGCC
>JALZDC010000111.1 GCA_030862755.1 Actinomycetota bacterium | reverse complement strand
GGGCCGAAGCGCTCGCGCGGGAACGGAAGATCCGCCCCATCCGCCTGGAGGTCGCCGGAGCGTTCCACTCGGCGCTGATGGAACCGGCGCTCTCGGAGATCGATGACCGCTTGGCCGACGTCACGTTCTCCGCGCCGCGGTTCCCGATCGCCGAGAACGTCACCGGCGAGCTCGTCGCGGATCCCGAGGAGCTTCGGTCGCTCCTAGGGCGGCACGTGGTGTCGCCCGTCCGATGGGGATCCTGTGTGCAGGCGCTCGCAGACGCGGGCGCGACCTCGTTCCTCGAGGCCGGTCCGGGCGACGTGCTGACGAGGTTAATGAAGCGGATCGTGCCCGACGCAGCGGCCACTGCGATCAGCTCTCCGGACGACGCCCGGACCGCCGCGTCGGGGCGCCAGTTGTAGTCCCCACGAAGGTTGTTGACAGGCGAGAGCCTCTCTGCAGGGTTCGGGGCTGTCCAAAGGCTCCAGACCGGAAGGAGGCTCTCGTGGGTCATCGCATAGCGAAGCAGACGCCATTCGGCCGTCTCCTCCTGGTGCAACGGATCGAGGTGCTGGGTGGCCGACGGTCCGGCCAGCCGAGGTGATGGGCGTTCGGTGGTGGGGCACAGGACGCTTGGCGGCGCCTCCGAGACCCCTTGCACCGAGGAGGCCACGACTACCTCCACGTCGCGCTCGATGACCGCTCGCGCCCGGCCGGAGGTCTGAGCGGCCGCCCTTCGCGCTTCCGTCTCGGAAAGATGCGGTTCGTTAGACTCCCCGCCGTGACCAGGAGCGCCACCATCACCGGCGTCGGGTCCTCCCTCCCCCCTCGGCTCGTCCCGAACACGTGGTTCGAGGACAAGGTGGACACCGACGACGAGTGGATCCGCGAACGGACGGGGATCGAGGCCCGTCACTTCGTCGAGGACGGCGTCGACACCTCGGACCTCGTGGTCGATTCCGCGCGAGCAGCCATGGGAACGGCTTCGATCACGCCGGACCAGCTCGACATGATCGTCGTCGCGAGCGTCACCGGGGACACGCCGTTCCCCGCGACCGCGGTGTGGGCGCAGGAGAAGCTGGGGGTTCGCTGTCCCGCCTTCGACGTGAACGCAGCCTGCGCCGGTTTCAGCTACGGCCTGGCGAGCGCCACCGCATTCGTCCAAGCGGGGATGGCGGACACGATCCTGCTCGTGGGAGCCGAGATCTTCAGCCGGATCCTCGACTTCACGGACCGGACGACCTCGATCCTGTTCGGCGACGGGGCCGGTGCCGTGATCGTGCAGGCATCCGACAGGCCCGGGATCGAAGGGACCGTGCTCGGCGCCGACGGAACAGCGGCCGAAATCTTGATGATGCCGGCCGGCGGGACCCGGACACCTGCGTCACACGAGAGCGTCTCGGCGCGGGACCACACGATCCGGATGCCGAGGGGTCGCGAGGTGTTCAAGCGTGCGGTGACGGAGATGGCCGCCGCCTGCCGGGAGCTCCTCGAGAAGTCCGAGCACACGCCGGCCGACGTCGACGTCTTGATCCCCCACCAGGCGAACGCCCGCATCATGATCGCGGTGGCCGAGCGCCTGGAGATCCCCGCCGAGCGCTCCGTGTTGGACGTGGCCGAGGTGGGCAACACCAGTGCCGCCTCGATCCCGATCGCGCTCGCCCGGGCGTGGAAGGCGAGCAGGATCAAGGAGGGGGACCTCGTCCTGTTCACCTCGTTCGGCGCCGGCCTCACCTGGGGAGCCACGCTGGTCCGCTGGACGATGCAGGAGCCGTCCGCGTGACCTCCAAGGTCGTCGTGGTCTCGGGTGGATCGCGCGGGATCGGACGTGCGTGCGCCGAGTCGCTCGCCGCCGCCGGCTGGACGGTGGCCGTGGGCTATCGCACCCGGGAGGCCGACGCGAAGGAGGCGGTCGACGCGCTGGGATCCGCCGGGACGCCCGGGATGGCGGTGTACCTGGACGTCACCGACGAGTCCAGCGTCCAGGAGGCGTTCCGTCGCGTGTCCGACGAGGCCGGTCCCGTCACGGGGCTCGTGAACAACGCGGGCTACTCACGCGACGGACTCCTCCTGAAGTACTCGATGGAGGAGTACGACCGGACGATGACCACTAACCTTCGCGGCTCGTTCCTCTGCTCGCGAGCCGCCCTCCGCAGCATGCTCCGCGAGAAGTGGGGCCGGATCGTGAACATGTCGAGCGCGGTCGCGATCCACGGCAACGCCGGCCAGACGGTGTACGCGGCGACCAAGGCGGGCCTGCTCGGCCTGACCAAATCACTGGCACGCGAGGTCGCCGCGAAGGGCATCACGGTGAACGCGCTGTGTCCCGGCCTGCTGGAGACCGAGATGACGTCCCATCTCACCGACGAAGCACGCGCTTTCTACATCGATCAGACGCCGCTCCAGCGCCCCGCCACGTTGCAGGAGGTCGCTGCCGTCGTCCGGTTCCTGATGTCCGAGGAGGCGTCGTACGTGAACGGCACCGTGATCCCGGTGGACGGGGGCCTGACCGCCTAGTCGTCCGCAAGCATCCGTCGATAGGCTCGGCGGACGAGAGTAAGGAGACAGAGGGTATGGATCGTTCGGAGATCGAGACCAGGGTGAAGAAGGTGCTCGCCGAACAGCTGGCCGTCGACGAGCAGCAGGTCGTCCCGGACGCCCGGTTCGCCGAAGACCTGAACGCCGACTCGCTCGACCTCGTAGAGGCAGTGCTGGCACTCGAAGAGGAATGGAGCATCGAGATCCCCGAAGACGAGATGGAGTCCGTGAAGACGGTCGGTCAGGCCGTGGATCTCGTGGCCACGAAGCTCGGCGTGTCGTAGGCCGCTGATGGCTCCCACTCGACAGGCCAAGCTGCAGGATCGCATGGAACGCAACGCACAACGCAGGAAGGTCGTGATCACCGGGATCGGACCGGTCACGCCGGTGGGCACGGGCGTCGAGGAGTTCTGGGCAGGGCTGATCGGCGGGCGAAACGGCGTGCGAGAGATCGCCCGCTTCTCCACGAACGATCTCCCCGTGAAGGTGGCCGGCGACGTCCACGACTTCGATCCGTCGATCTGGCTCGACCCGAAGGAGGTCCGCCGAACCGACCGCTTCTCGCACTACGCGATCGCGGCCGGGAAGATCGCATGGGAGGACGCGGGGGCCCCGGAGGTGCCGTCCGAGCGAGGCGGTATCGTGTTCGGGACCGGCATCGGTGGCATCGAGACGCTCCTGGCCCAGCACAGCGTGCTGCTCGAGAAGGGTCCCGGCCGCGTGTCGCCGTTCATGGTCCCGGCCCTGATGGCGAACGCGGCAGCGGGGCACTTGGCCATGAAGTACGGCTTCACGGGACCGAACTACTGCACGGTGTCCGCCTGCGCCTCCTCGAATCACGCGATCGGTGAGGGGATGCGTCTGATCCGGGACGGATACCTGGACGTGTGCATCTCGGGCGGGTCGGAGGCGGCAACGCTCCCGCTCACGGTGGCCGCCTTCGCGCAGATGACCGCGTTGACGAAGAACCCCGACCCGGAGACCGCCTCGCGACCTTTCGACGCGAACCGCAACGGGTTCGTGCTCTCGGAGGGGGCCGCGGCCCTGATCCTCGAGTCGGAGGAGCACGCGAAGGCCCGCCGCGCCCGCATCTACTGCGAGGTCGCCGGCTACGGCATGTCGGACGACGCGCACCACATCACCGCGCCGGACCCGAAGGGTTCCGGAGCCGCACTCGCGATGCGGTGGGCGCTCGCCGACGCCGGCGAGGACCCCGCAGCCGTCTCGTACGTGAACGCGCACGGGACCTCCACCCCGCTGAACGACGCGAGCGAGACGGTGGCGATCAAGGCCGTGCTCGGCGACGAGATCGCGCACCGCGTGGCGATCTCGTCGACGAAGTCGATGACCGGCCACATGCTCGGCGCGGCGGGAGCGGTGGAGGGAGCGGTGTGCGCCCTCGCGATCGACCGCGGCACCGTGCCGCCGACGATCCATTACGAGACGCCCGACCCGGACTGCGACCTCGACTACGTCCCGAACGCCGCGCGCGAGCTCGACGTCACGCTCGCCCTGTCGAACTCATTCGGGTTCGGCGGACAGAACGCCTGCGTGGCCTTTCGCAGGGTCGCCTGAGAACGACCCCTCACGACTCGAAGGAGCGGAACCACCGGCCGCCGTTGAATACCGTCACGGCCGACAGGCCGTTCACATCTCCCTCGAAGCGGACCCTTCGCGGCAACGCCGGGTCCTCCACCGCGAACGAGCCGTCATCGAGGGGCACGAGGTCGCCGTTGTCCTCATCCCCGGCGACCGACGGCCACATGACCGCCAGCCGGCCCTTGCGCAGGACGATCCGGAGGACCGGATTCCAGGGGTCGTCGTTGCGGTACAGCCCCGGATATCGGCGCCACGCCTCCGGCGGGGCCTCCGGCTCCGACCCCTCGTAGCGCTCGCCTCGGAACCAGGTGTTCCCGTGGAAGGCCTCGACCACGCGACCCGAGGCGTCGCTGCGGAACTCGATCGGGAACCGCTCGAGGGCGGGGTGGGCGACCAGGAACGTTTCGCCGGGCTCGAACAGGGGGTCGCGTTCGAGGCGGGCGGAGACCGGCCCGACCGACACCGAGATCCCGTCTTCCTCGGCCTCCACGAGTAGCGTGCGGCCGTCGTCGCCGGCGTAACTACCGACGAAGCGGCTCGCCTCGGGGATCTCCGTGGGGACAGGCGGGGCCCAGGGTTCGGGCAGGGGCCCGCCTGCGAGACCGGCGCGCACCGCGGCGAGGGCCGCGGCCACGACCCCACGCCTCCTCCCCTCGCCGTTCTGGAGCATCACGCAGGCGAGCCCCTCCTCCGGCACCGTGACCAGCAGGGCCGTGTACCCCACCATGCCGCCGGAGTGACCGAGCCATCTGCGTCCGCCGACGTCTTCGTACCAGAGCCCGTACCCGTAGAGTCCGTGGTCGCCGTCTTCCACGGCTCCCGCCATCAGGCGCGCGAAGCCCTCCTCCGAGAGGATCCGGTCGCCGCGGCCGTCGGGTCGGTCGCCGCGCGCGAGCAGCAGCCGAGCGTAGGCGCACATGTCGACCACGTTCGAGACTATCGAGCCGTCGGCGGTATTGGACACGATCCGAGGCGCGGTCACGAGTGGATGCCGGAGCTGGGCGGGCCGGTCGGTCAACATCGGCTGATAGCCGGTCGCGTGGTCGGTCCAGATGTCGTCGGTGATCGCGGCGACCGACGCGGTCATCCCGAGAGGTCCGAGGAGTCGGTCGACGAGCAGCTCGTGGATCGGCCGGTCCGTCACCGCTTCGAGCACGGCGCCGGCGATCTTGTAGCCGTCGTTCGAGTAGTGATATCGCTCGCCGGGCGCCGACGTGGCGGGAGTCGAACGGAGGAGGTGCATCGCGCCCGCGAACCCCGGGGCGTCCTCCGTCCCGGTGTGCAGACCCGCGGTGTGCGTGAGGAGGTGATGCATCGTGATCGGGCCGAAGGGCTCGGGGAGGTCCAGCCACGGCAGGAGCTCGTTGACCGAGGCCTGCAGATCCAGCCGCCCCGCATCGACCTCCTGCATCGCCACGATCGCGGCGAAGGATTTGGAGATCGAGCCGATCTGGAACCGCGTCTCCGGCCGGACGGGCACGGCCGACGCCACGTCGGCCATCCCTCGCACCGCGACGCCCAGGATCTCTTCGCGATCGGTGACGGCCAACGCCGCCCCGGCGGCATGCGACGCCATCAGATGGTGCTCGAGACTCTCGCCGACGCGGTCGAAGGCCTCCTGGAGCCCGGCCATCGCGCCCGTCTACTCGCCGAAGAAGAGCTTCAGCTCGCGGGCGGCCGACTCGGACGAGTCGCTGCCGTGCACCACGTTCTCGGTGATGACACTGGCGAAGTCCCCTCGGATCGTGCCGGGCGGCGCGTCGGCCGGGTCGGTCGGGCCCATCAGCTCCCGCCACACGGAGATCGCGTCGTCCCCAGTGACCTTGGCCACCACCACCGGACCGCCGGTGATGAAGTCGACCAGTTCCTCGAAGAACGGCTTGTCGCGATGCTCGCCGTACTGCTCCTCCGCCGTGGCTCGATCGATCGTTTCCATCCGGAGCGCCTCGATCGTGAGCCCCGCCTCCTCGACCAGTCTCAGGACCTCGCCGATCAAGCCGCGACGAACGCCGTCCGGCTTGACGATGAGCAGCGTCGATTCCGTCGCCACCTTCCTCAGGATCCTCCGAGCGCCCGGCGGGCGTCCGCGACAGTGTATAGAGAGCCCGTCACGAGGATGAGGTCGTCGGTGGCGGCCGAGTCGCGTGCCGCCGCGAGCGATTCCTCCACCGTTCCCAGGTCCGCGACGCGGCCGCCGGCTACGGCGATCCGCTCCGCGACGTGCTCCGCCGGGAAGCTCCGGACGCTCTCGTTCCGAGCCGGGTACCAGACGTCGGCGATGGGCGCGAGCGCGGCCACGACACCGTCGAGGTCCTTGTTCGACGATGCCGCGAGCACGACATGCATGCGGGACCAGATGAACGCCTCGCCGAGCGTCCGCGCGAGCGCCTCCGCGCCCGCAGGGTTGTGCGCTCCGTCCACCACGACCATCGGCGCCCGACCGATCACCTCCAGACGGCCGGGCAGCCGCAGGGCGCCTATCGCGGAGCGCGTGAGGTCCGGGTCGAGCCGATGCTCCAGGAAGGACTCGACGGCCACGACCGCTGCGGCCACGTTCCGGACGGTGTGCTCACCGAACATCGGGACGAACAGCTCGTCATAGGTCGCGTGCACACCCCGGACGCGGAATTGCTGTCCCCCCACCGCCGGCAGGCGGGCCAGCACCTCCCAGTCGGGTCCCTCCAGCCGCATCGCCGCACCCACATGGCTGACCCGTTCCTCGATGACCCTCAGCGCCTCCTCCGGCTGCTCGCGGACCACGACGACCTTGCCGGGCTTGACGATCCCCGCCTTCTCCGTCGCCACCTCCTGCACCGTCGAGCCGAGCTCCGGATGATCGAGCGCGATCTCCCCGATCACCGCGACATCGCCCGCCACGAGGTTCGTCGCGTCCCACGACCCCCCCATCCCCACCTCGAAGACCGCGAGCCCCACGGGCTTGTCGGCGAACCAAAGGAAGGCGAGGGCCGTGACCGCCTCGAAATAGGTCGACTCCCCGTTGCCCTGCCTGTCGACGGCCTCGAGGAACGGTTCGAGATGCGCCCACTCCTCCGCGAACTCCTGTTCCGCGACCTCCACCCCGCAGACCGAGAGACGTTCGCGCACCGTGCGTAGGTGCGGGGACGTGAAGAGTCCCGTCGATACCCCGTGAGCACAGGCGATCGCCGCCACCGCCTTCGCGATCGTGGTCTTCCCGTTCGTCCCGGTGACATGGATCGTCGGATAGGTGAGCTGGGGCTCGTCCAGCAGCTCTGCGACCGCGCGGATCCGGTCGAGGCTCGGCTCGGGCATGTGCTCGGGCTGGCGTAGGTCCAGCCGTGCGGTCGCATCCTCGAACCGCATCAGCCGAGCTCGGCCAGCTGCTCCCGGAGCGACTCCGCCTCGCGCTCGAAACGCTCGACCTTCAGCTTCTCGGCTAGCACCACGTCCTCCGGAGCCTTGTCGCGGAAGCCCTGATTGGCGAGCTTGGTCTCCGCTCGCATGCGTTCCTCGTCGGTCTCGGCGAGTCGCTTCTGCAGCCGCCGCCGCTCGGCGTCCAGGTCGATCAGGTCGCCGATGGGCACTAGCACCGTCTCGCCCTGCACCAGGAGGCGAGCCGACCCCGTCGGATCGCCCGTGCCGACGAGCGAGATGTCGGACGCGCCGGCGAGACGCAGGATCTCGTTCTCGAAGCCGACGAACCGCAGGCCTCCGGACTCTCGTTCCACGATGCGGAGCTCGACACGGGTCTTCGACGGGATCCCGTGCTCGTTCCGGAAGCGCCGGACCGTGGTTACCAGCTCCTCGATGAACGGCCAGGTGGCTTCGGCATCGGCCCCCCGTGCCGCGTGGTCGGCGAACTCCTCCCCGCCCGGCCACGGGGCTCTCACGATCGTCTCGCCGATCCCGAAGCGCTGCCAGATCTCCTCGGTGACGAACGGCATCACCGGGTGCAGGAGCCGGAGGGTCCGCTCCAGGATCCAGGCGAGGACGTTCGCAGCGTCCTCGGCGACGGCCGCGTCCTCGGACCGGAGCCGCTCCTTCTCCATCTCGAGTCCCCAGTCGCAGAACTCCGACCAGAAGAACCGATACATGGCTTGGGAGGCCGGCGCGAACTCGTAGCGATCCAGCGACGCGTTCACCTCGGCCACGCAGCGCTGGTGCCGCGCCAGGAGCCAGCGCTGGGGCGCCGCCAGCCGCTCGTCCGGCGGCAACTGCGGCTCGCCGCCGGAGAACGCTTCCAGGACGAGCCGCGCGGCGTTCCAGATCTTGTTCGCGAAGTTGCGGCCCCCTTCGATCGAGTCCACCGAGAGTGGGATGTCCTGCTGCCCGCCGGTCGCGAGCCGCGCCAGTGAGAACCGGAGGGCGTCGGCCCCGTAGAGATCGAAGATCTCGACGGGGTCGATCACGTTGCCGAGCGACTTCGACATCTTCCGCCCGTGCGCATCGCGCACCAGTCCATGGATCACCACGTCGCGGAACGGGACGTCGCCGGCGAGCGACAGGCCGGACATGATCATCCTCGCCACCCAGAGGTAGAGGATCTCGTAGCCGGTCACGAGGACCGCGTTGGGATAGAAGGCCCCCAGCTCCGGCGTCTCGTCGGGCCAGCCGAGCGTCGAGAACGGCCAGAGCTGCGAAGAGAACCACGTGT
>JALZDC010000078.1 GCA_030862755.1 Actinomycetota bacterium | reverse complement strand
CACCCGGAAGATCTGCTCGGGAGGGCACAGAGGCTCGAACCGCTCGAGCTGCCTGGCGAGCCCTTCCTGCTCGTGCACATGCCCGGCGGCTGCTGCCCGAAGGAGGTCCCGATCTACCTATCGGCGTGGCAACGGGGATCGACCGTCATGTTCCTGCGAGCGTCAGGGCGTCAAGCGGATCCGGGAGCGGTCCAGGAATTGGCGGCCGAGCTGGACGGGGTCGTGAAGGCCGATGCTTGACCGCTTCACGGCGATCGCGGACGGGCTCGATCATCCCGAGGGTGTGGCCTGGGGCGCGGATGGCTCCGTCTATGCCGGCGGGGAAGCGGGGCAGGTCTACCGGATCGGGGCCGACTCGTTCGATCAGTTCGCCTCGACGGACGGGTTCCTCTACGGGGTAACGCTCGACGCAGACGGCGACGTCTTCGGATGCGACTTCGGTCGCGGGGAAGTCGTCCGGATCACACCCGACGGCCGGGTCGGCTCGTACTCGAAAGGAACCCCCGGGCTATCGATGCGCGTGCCGAACTTCGCCGCCTTCGACGATGTCGGGAACCTCTACGTCACCGATTCGGGCGAGTGGCGAAGTGATGACGGTCTCATCTTCCGGATCGCGCCCGATGGCACGACATCGGTATGGGCTGAGGCCGCTCGAGGGTTCCCCAACGGCTGCTGTCTCAACGTGGAAGGGGATGCCCTCTTGGTTGTGGAGACGACCGCGCGGCGGGTCGTGCGCTTCCCGATCTTGCCCGACGGATCCGCCGGGATGATGGAGAACGTCGTGGATCTGCCCGGATCGCTGCCGGATGGCATCGCGCTCTCCGTCGACGGCACGATGTTCGTGGGGTGCTATCGACCGGACCGGGTCTGGAGGATCTCGCCGGGCGGGGCGCCGGAGATCCTGGCAGACGACCAGGACGGTGTGACGTTCAACCAGCCCGCGAACGTCGCTTTCATCGGCCCGGAGCTCGACCGCCTGTGCGTCTCCAGCCTCGGGGGATGGTCACTGGTCGCGGGCGACGTGGGGGCCAGAGGCCTCGCCCTGCGATACCCGTCCCTCGCCTAGAGCCTCGAGATCACCAAAGCCGTCGCGAGCAGGGGCATCGCGAGCGACAACAGCTTCAGCGCCGCCTCCGGCGCCGCCCGGATGACCTCCGGTCCCATCGACTGCGTCGTACCGTCGCGCAGCGTGATCGTGCCCTCCACGGTCGCGACCCGGCGCCGGAGACGCCGCACGGGCGTCGAGAGCGCCCGTTGGGCGGCGCTGATCGCCACGCAGGCGCCCGCGACGAGAACGACGGCCGGCCCCAGCCTGCCGTCCTGGGCGAACGCTCCCGTGAGTGCCGGGAACCCGCCCCAAGCGAGCGCGAACCACACGTCCGAATGGAAAGCCCCGCCCCAGAGCTCGAGGTTGTAGGCCGCCACGAGGAAGACACCGACGACGATGAACGCCGCGAGCCACTCCGACACCTGGACTATCCCGATGATCCCGACGGCAACGGCGCCCGCCAGCGCGACGATCGCGAGGCCCTCGAGCACGCGGTCGGGGATGGACGTCCCGAGCGGTCGTCCACGCAGCTCGTCCAGCGCGTGCGCCGCGAGCCCCACCCCCAGGAAGAATCCGAGCAGGCTCAGCCCGAGCAGGTAGAGATCCACCTCGGCCGCGGTCGCCGCTCCCAGCGCGACGTAGGAGAGATGCCAGAGCGTGTAGGGCGGATGCAGAAGCGTCCACCAGTCACGCCAGCCGCCGCGCGGGAGCGCGTAGAAGGCCGGCCGGTCCTCTCCCATCAGGTCTTCACGCCCCAGACAACGACGGCCGAGCCGAACAGGAAGGTTCGGGTACGAACGTGCTGGATGCCGGCACGCTGGAACCAGCGCACCCACTCCTCGAGCGGATGCGAGGAGACGAAGCGCGAGATGTCCGGCCCGAGGAACGCCGCGGTGCGCGCCCATGCAGGGGACGCGGCCCTCCCGAGGACCCGCATCAGCAGCCTCGTGTGGATCCACCAGCCGGCCCGGGCGGTCGTCGACCTCGGCACGTGGAATTCCAGCATCGCGACCCACCCCCCGGGACGGATCACCCGCGCGAGCTCTCGCACGGTCCCCGCCGGGTCGTCCACGTATCGCAGGAGGTAGGTGAAGGTCAGCGCATCGAAGGCGCCGTCTTCGAACGGGAGGTGCTCCGCGCGGGCGAGGACCGGCGCGATGCGGTCGCCGAGGTCGGCGAGCCGGTTCGGCTCGCGGCCCGCTCGCAGCATCTCCTCACTCTGATCCAGGGCAACGACCCGGACGTTCCTCCGATCGGCGAGCGCACGGGAGACCAGCTGCGTCCCGGACGCCACGTCGAGGACCCGCGATCCCGGCATCGCGTTCGTCTTCGATATGAGGAACCGCCTCCACCGCTCGTCCTGACCGAAGGAGAGGAGTGCCCCCATGCGCTCGTACTGGGGCGCGATCCCCGCGAAGAGCCGCCGCGCGAAGACGTTCCGGTCGGGCGTCATGGATACGATCGATCCCCTGTCCTAGAGGGATCCGAGGGATCCTGGCACGTCGGCGAAGGACGGCACAACGTGATCGGGCCGGCCCTCGTCGCGATCTTCGTCGCCCTCCCGGTACTTCCCGGTGCGAACGAGGATCCCGGTCAGTCCCGCCGCCTGCGCGCCGAGGATGTCGTTGACGAGATCGTCGCCCACCATCGCCGCACGGTCGGCCTCCACACCGAGCAGGGCCAGCGCGGAGTCGAAGTACACCTTCTCCGGCTTCCCGCAGATCGTCGCCACCGTGTCCGCAGCTTCCTCGAGTCCGGCGATGTACGCGCCTCCGTCCAATTCCCAGCCTTCGCTCGTCTTCCAGAAGAGGTTCCTGTGCATCCCGACGAGCGAGGCCCCCTCCATCAGGCGACGGAAGATGCGGTTCATCGTCTCGTAGGTGAAGTCTCCGCCGGCCCCACCGATGACGACCACGTCGGCGTCATCGACGCCCACGAGCTCGACGCCGGCGAGATCCTCGCTCGCGTCTCCGTCGGAGAGGACGAAGACCTTCGCTCCAGGGTGTGCCGACTCGAGATACCCGGCCGTCGCGACCACGGCGGTCACGATGTCCTCACCGGTGACCGCGAACCCCGCCTCCCTGAGCGTGCCGGCGAGATCGGCGCGGGTCTTCGTCGTGGTGTTCGTGATCAGGCGGAACGGGATGCCCCCCTCCCGGAGGCGCTTCATCGCGTCGACGGCGCCCGGAAGCGCCTGCCATGAGACGGCGAGCACACCATCGATATCGAGGAGCAACCCGTCGATCGCCACGATCAGAAGTGTGCCATCACAGGCGGACCCCCAGCGAACGGCGAGCGGCACCGACCCTAGCTTCGCCCTCCCGACCTGCATGTCGGCGGCGCCATCGTTGATACGGGGCGATGAACCGATACTTCGGAGGCAGCAGCGGCCTGACCGTGCGCAGAGCAGCGAACGCCGCCAACATCGCGTTCCGCCTCCCGACCCCGAACGGGAAGCCGTACCCTTCACGCAGGTCCGAGGGAAGAGTCCCGAACGCGAGCCGGGCGACCGCCCTGAGGACGGCCCGCCACTCCGCATCTCTCGGTGGATCGAAGAACAGCTCGGCGACGCTCCGCGCCGCATCCGTCACGAAGAGCTCGCCCGATGCGACGGTGTCCGCGATGTAGGCCTCGAGTGCCGGCACCGTCGCGGGGACCCGGTCCCGGGGAAGGCCCACCAGCTCAGCCGCGAGCATCTGCTCCTCGTGGAATCGCTGACGACCGGCAGCGTCCAGCCGCCCGACCGTCAGCCGTTCGAACAGCAGGGCGCTCTCGATGAGGCACGCATGGACCCAAAGCAATAGGTCGGGATCCAGCGCGTCGTACCGACGTCCGGTCACCGCGTCCACACCATTGATGCGCTCATGGACCTCATTGATCCGATCGGCAGCGGCATGTGCCTCACTCTTGGTACCGAAGGTGAGCGTGTACTGCAGCACGAGCGTCCGTTGGAGCCGCTTCCACGGGTTGCGCTCGTACATCCCGGTCTGGTTGGCGCCTGCGATCACCAGGGGGTGGGCCGCCTGCATGAGCATCGCCCTCGCTCCCCCGAACAGCACCGTCACTTCGCGGTGGACCTGCCATGAGACGCTCTTCGATCCGAAGTAGCCCTCGTCGCCCACCCGACAAGGGTAGCGCCGCCTCGAAGCTGGATTCTTCCGAAGAGCCGTGGAACGATGCTGTCGGATCACCTGCCCGAGTCGGAGACTTCCCCACGTGATGTTGGTCCTGATCGTGATCGGCTTGGCTGTCTGTGCCGGGTTCATCGCCGGTGGCAGCCTCCGACCTTTCGAGCGACTCCGGGTTCACTGGTGGGCGGTTGCTCTCGCGGGCTTGGCTCTCCAGGCGAGCCCGCTCCCCAGCGGCGTCGGCCTCCCGGTGGGATCGTCCGTGCTCGTAGGGTCATATGGGCTCCTGATCTCGTTCGCGTGGGTGAACCGCCGGCTGCCTGCCCTGTGGCTCGTGATGGTGGGGTTGTTTCTGAACATCCTTGTGATCGCCGTCAACGGCGGGATGCCGGTGAGCGGGAACGCTCTCGAGACCGCGGGTGCCCGCGCCGAGGACCTCCTC
>JALZDC010000066.1 GCA_030862755.1 Actinomycetota bacterium | reverse complement strand
ATCCCGCCCCGTCCGTCGCCATCCTTCCGAGGAGGAGCATGAGACCACCGCCGATCGGCGTCCGTTGCGACTGCGGCCAGATGCGCGACGTCGCCTACGGCGATATCTGGGTGTGCGAGAGCTGCGGTCGCCGATGGAACACGGCCCAGATCCCGGCGGATGAGTACGCGAAGGTCCTCGATGTGGCACGGGACCTCCGCAATCGTGGACTGGCAGGCCTGGTCGTCATCGGGGTGTCGTTCGGCGCGCTCGCGATCGTGGCGGAGCCGAGGATGCTGCTCACCGCGCCCGTGGCCATCGGGCTCTGGTATGCCTGGTTCTGGCCACGCCATCGCCGGCAGCTCCGCGACCGGGCTCGCTCGTTGCCCCGGTGGGAGCTCCGGCCCGAATGAGCTTGATCGCTCAACTCGGCCGTTGACGCCGCGATGAGGCGCGTGGAGGACGCACGCCGGCCAGGTCGCGTCGTCTTGGTGCTGGGGGTGCTCCTTGTGATCGTGGCGGCGACCGGCATCTTCAGCGCCAGGAGGGGCCTCCAGGTGGAGAAAGACGAAGCGATCTCGATCGCTCAGGAGGCGCTCGACTTCGAGCCCACACGCACGACGATCCGGCTCGTCCGGCAGGGTATCGGGGGAACGGCCGTTTGGGCCGTGTCATTCTCGATCCCTACCGCTGGGGGCTCCTTCGAGCGATTGACGACGGTCGTGGTCCACGCCGGGACAGGTGAGATCATCGAAGTGAACCGCGATACCTGACGCCGGAGCGTGCCGCCGAAGGATGATCCGCCGGGTTCATGCCCGATGACGATCCCGGTCCCGGTTCGGGGGCCAGGCCCTGAGCTCCTGGAGGGCCTCCCGGAGGACCGTTCCGGCATCGGCGATCTCGCCGTCGGGCATCCTGATCGTCTGGCGGGCGGTCCCGAACTCCGGGAGGGCGTCGAGCGGCTCCGAGTCGTCCAGGCGTTCGTCCTCGAGCTCGCGGAAGCGTTGCGCGGCGTGACGGAGCCGGCGGGACTCGGTGATCATGACGGCCACGATCAGGCTGGTGGGCAGGGCCAGCATCACGAACGCCTCTACGAAGGTCATCCTCCTTCGAGGATACGGCTGTTCCACCCCTGTACTCCCCTCACGAACCCGCCCTCGCCCTCAGCGATCTCGGGCGCCACGCACCGCCTCGATCTCTCGCGCGAACAGGAGGAAGGTGGCCACCGCGAGACCGGCGGCGCTCATCCACAGGCCCACACCCGCACCGGCTCCCTCGACGCCGCTCACCGTGAGGATGTCTCTCACGGTGACGACGCCTCCGAGCGCGGCGGGGATCCAAGCCCATCGCACACGCGCGCGCGCGAGGAAGAACGCGCCGGCTGCTAGCGCAAGGACGGGCCACCCGTCGCCCTGCTCGATCCCCGCGGCCGACCCCGCCCCGGTCGTCACCCAGGGGAAGAAGACTCCGGCGACAGCGAATAGCAGGAAAGGCTCGGGCCCGAGCAGACGAGAGAACCGGCCCGCGCTAGAGCCCTCCACCACCGACGAGCTGGATCGCGAGCACAACGAGCACGATGCAGACGATCGCGACGATCCACAGGACGCGATCGAGCCAGGCGACGTGCTTCTGCTCGGGAGGGAAGTCGATCTGCTTGCCCGCCATCGGTCAGACCCCCTCGCTCGTCATCGAGGAAGATCGGATCCGCTCCGCCTGGTCGCGCAGCTTCCGGTCCTCGAGTCGCATCCACCAGACGAAGACGAACACCATGAGGAAGAACGCGATCGCGACCAGCACGATCGTCACTGCGTTGTCGCCCGGACCGAACGTGAAGTATCCCTCCGCGCCCGCCGCTTCCTGTGCCTCCGCCCAGCTCTCGTACGGGAACGTATCCATCAGTCGTTACCTCCTTCAGCCTCGTTGCCGCGGCCGCGGAACCGATCGGCCAAGCCGTTGCGGAGACCCCATCGGATCGCCGAGCCCACGACGAGGAGCATCAAGACCACGGACGCGAGGAACGGTGCCCATTCTGTGCTCACCTGATCACATCCCGTGCGGCGTCGGTCAGGATCGGGGCCGACTCGACGGTGGTCCCGTCGGGCAGGTCGATCAGCTCGGGCGCGCGGCCGAACTCCGGGTAGTAGTCCATCTGGAACTCGGCCATGTCGAGACCCTCGAGCTCGACCTCGGGCGGAACCCTGAGCAGGTTCCCCTTCTTGAGCAGCCAGGAGGCCACGTAGCCGGGGATGAACCCCAGCGGGAAGAACGTCGCCATACCGACCAGCTGTCCGAGGAGCGACGAGTCCACACCCAGTCCGCCGTTGCCCGCACCTGTGGGAACACCGGCGGCGAAGATCCCCACGTACAGCATCCCGAGGAAGCCGCAGGCCCCGTGAACCGCGACCGCCCCCACGGCGTCGTCCACGCGTAGCCGCTTCTCGACGATGCCGCCCACCCAGACGGCGAACGCGCCGCCGAACATCGCGAGCAGGTACGTGAGCGCCGGGTGGTACACGTCGGCGCCGGCCGACACGGATATCACACCCGCGAGGCCGCCCGACAGGGTCCAGAACGGTTCACCCTTCGAGGCGAAGTAACCACCCGTGAATCCCGCCGCGAATCCCATGGTGATGGTGAAGGTGATCGCCGAAAGGGTGGCGGGGGAGAGGTAGATGTTGAGCCACCCGGGGAAGGACGTCGACGTGATCACGAGACATGCGGCGTAGAACGCGTAGAAGCCGGTGAAGATCAGCATCAGGCCGAGCAGTGTCATGTGCAGGTTGAAGGGCCGGAACGATCTCGCTCTGCCCTCGCGGTCGTACTTCCCGATCCGAGGACCGAGGTTCAATAAGACCCCCAGGGTGAACGCACCTGAGACGCCATGGACCACGCCCGAGGCGATCGAGTCGTGGAAGCCGAAGTGGATCGTGAGCCAGCCGCCGGCGCTCCAGCCCCAGGCCGCGTCGAGGATCCAGACGACCGAACCGAGGAGGACCGCGAGCATCAGGTACGCGGTGAGTCGCGCTCGCTCGATCAGCGCTCCCGACATGATCGAGGCGGTCGTCCAAGAGAACAGCAGGAACGCGGCCCAGAACACGCCCGTGATGTTGTCGCCGAGGTTCGGACCCATGTTCGCGCTCCACGGGATCGTGGACTTACAGAACGCTCCGTAGAACTCATGGGAGGTCGACGACGGGATGAACCCTTCCTGGTAGCAACCATAGATCCACCAGCCGAAGAAGTAGAAGGTTGGCGTTACGACCGCGATCGTCAGGATGTTCTTGAGCGCGATGGACATCACGTTCTTGCGGCGGCCGGCGCCGGCCTCGTAGGACATGAAGCCGGCATGGATCAGCCACATGATGACCACGGTGAAGAAATAGAATTGCTCGGCGAGGATCTTGCTGTCGAGTGAGACCTGACCGGCGACTTCCTCCGCCGACTGCGCGAGAACAGAGCCCAACACCTGTGGACCTCCTCCCCTGGGAACTTCCGCGGCGACAGTATTCGGGGGGTCCGGGGGAGTCAAATCTGACGCGCTGCCCACCTGTAGTGCTTTCGCACAAGAGATCTCGCCCCTTATGGGGGCTCCGCAC